>PLMI01000076.1 GCA_003142435.1 Coxiellaceae bacterium
AATTGCAACAGCCCAGGTCGAGCGGTTTCCGCGAAGGCCTGGGTGAAACGGATAATTCCTATGGCAAAAGGTGCAGCACCGGAACAACAACAAGGCGGCGGAGGAGATCGAGCGTACGATCTTTTATGGTTAGCAGGTGGGATTGTAATATCAGTTTTGCTTCTTTGGTATTTCGAAAAAATTTACATCGTTAAAACTATCTTTTTAGTGCGCATATTTGAAATTAAAGCGATTTTATATTTTTTCTATGGAGTAGAAAAACTTTCCCTTTTCACAAAACTTCCGATTCCTATTCCTCCCTTACAGAATCTGTTCGACTGGTTAGATTTCATGAATAGCAATTACGGAGGTGCAGTAGATTTTCCAGTAATCATGAAATTGAGTACAGATGTAGGAAAATATCTCCTAATACCAGTAAGCATTTTGCTTTTATCATTAGCAAGCATTTTATTTTCCGGTGGGTCAACAAGCAAATTCAAAAATATATTCACAATGAAACAATTAAAAATTTCCGAGCAAAAAATCTGGCCGCAAATTACCCCTCTTCTGAAAACTAACTTAGTAGAAGTCCCGTTAGATGAAAAACCTTGGGCGGTTGCATTAGATCCTATGCGTTTCTGCAAAAAAAATAACCTTATAAGGCAGGAAACAAAAGACGGAAAAATAACTGTATCGTTAAAAAATGGCGCTGCCTATCGCGTACTATCATTACAATTAGGTCCAAAATGGCAAGGGCCTGAAAGGCTTCCTTCGCATTTAAAAGCCTTATTTGCCATTTTTGCTGCGCGGATTAGCAGTGACAAAAAAAGCGCTGAAGACTTAGTCAATCAAATAGCCAAATCCGCAGCTGATATCAAACCAAATTTTGCTGGCGCTGAAGAGTTATTAAAAAAGCATATCAACTCTAAGCAAGTGCAAAAAACTATAAGTTTGCATGGATATATCACAACAGCGCTAGCCTCACTTCTAGTCGCAGCGAGAGAAGTTGGCGTTTTAGCGACCTCGGAATTTATATGGCTAAAACCGTTGGATAGACGCATGTGGTACATGTTAAATAGCATTGGCCGACCGACTACATTTGCCGAAGTTGCCGGCCCATATGCGCATTGGTTGGCAGAAAAAAAATTGGGATTGCCTTTATTGGTACCAACTGTAGAAGAAGGCGTTAAAGGACTAGAAATCGCAATGAAGGAAATTCTCTACAAACCTGAAGAATAGTAGAAATAAAATGCCAAATTTAAAACAACGAGGTTTAGAAGCATATCAAGAGCAAGTATCCGCAGAACTTATCCGCGATACCCGTACTTTTGGGCAAAAGGTGCTTGATTTTTTCAAAAATCAGGCAGCCACTAGTATCCTTATCACAGCTTTTATCGCTGGTTGCATTGCTCTTCCAGGAATGGCAGATGTTTTATTGCTCATTGGTTGTATATGTTTCATAGTATCAAAAGTACAAAGGCAGGTATTGCCATTTCGTCTTCCAAAACGGGCCAATAGACTTGACTTTAACAGCCCAGCTCCCGGCACAAACAAACCAGGTATGGCAGGCGGTATTTACTACTTTGGTAATAATAAAAGAGATAACGATGAGTTGTGGTTTACAAACGAAGACATGAAAACTCACGTCTTAATGTTTGGATCAACAGGCAGCGGTAAAACGGAAACACTCATTTCTCTTGCTTATAATGCATTGATTCAAAGCAGTGGTTTCATTTACGTTGACGGCAAAGGCGATAACGCTCTTTTCACCAAAATCTATTCCATGGCCCGTTACATGGGACGTGAAGATGACCTTCTCTTGATTAACTTCATGACTGGCGCAAGAGACATCATCGGCCCTCAAGAAAAACGCCTTTCCAATACCATGAATCCATTTGCCCGCGGTTCCTCAAGTATGTTATCACAATTAATAGTAAGCTTAATGGATTCGGCTTCAGGAAAATCTGACAGTGACATGTGGAAAGGCCGCGCAATCTCCTTTGTCGAAGCTCTGATGAGAGTTTTAGTCCCGATGCGCGATGCAGGACATGTTCTATTAGACGCAAACATTATTCGTAATTACTTTTCTTTAGAAAGATTGGAATCGATAGTGCTTGATAAAATATTTGTTAGAGATAACCAAGAACCCGTCAGTTTAGAAGGATTTCCAGAAGTTATTTGGGAACCAATTGCCAATTACCTCTTTAACCTTCCAGGATATCAAAAAGCAAAAAAAGGCAAACAGGTATCCCAAGTATATGAACAGCATGGTTATATAACCATGCAATTAACCCGTGTTTTCACGTCTTTAGCTGATACATACGGACATATTTTGCGAACTAACCTGCCAGAAGTTGACCTTCGTGATGTGGTATTAAATCGAAGGTTATTAGTAGTTTTATTGCCTGCCTTAGAAAAATCTCCAGATGAATTGGCAAACTTAGGTAAAGTCATAATTGCATCGCTAAGAGTTATGATGGCAGCGGGCTTGGGTGATGAAATCGAAGGAATGTACAATCAAATCATCGAGCGAAAACCCACTAATGCCAACACTCCCTTCTTATGCATATTAGACGAATATGGATACTACGCAGTTCCTGGCTTTGCAGTTGTGCCAGCTCAAGCACGTTCTTTAGGTTTTTCTGTAGTTTTCGCAGGACAGGATTTGCCCGCTTTGCAAAAAGCCTCAAAAGAAGAAGCGGCAACTATTGGAGCCAATACAAATATAAAAATCTGTATGAAACTTGAAGACCCTATGGAGACATGGGAATTCTTCATGAAAACAGCAGGAGAATCATATGTTACTCATGTAGGCGGTTTTCAAACTGATGCCGGCAGCCTAACAAATCAATACTTAGATTCGAAAAGCGCCCAATTAGAAAAACGGGCTCGGGTTGACTTGCTTGACCTGAAAGAGCAACGGGAAGGTGAGGCTCACGTTTTCTTTAAATCCAAAATTGTTAGAGCAAAATTGTTTTACGCCAATCCAAAACCAGTCCATGAAGTTCGGGTGAATCAGTTTGTAAAAATTGATTATCCTCCTGACAACATGATTAGAAATCTGGCTAATGGTTTTGAAAACTTAAAAGTTATTGCTGAGGCCAAAGATGCTCTTGCAAATTTAAGCTTAAGTGATCCTGCGACCGAAATTGTGAAAATATTCAACAAAAATGTTGACGATTCTCCCATAGAAAGAGGGATTGCTACCCTACTGTCTTACCATGAGGAGCAGGCAGAACTTCCAATGTTAGAAATGCAACAAGAAGAAATGTTACCGTCGGGAGAAATTGATATATTCACCCCTCTTAGAGCCTCAGATAAACTCAAAAGAATGTTAAGAACAAAGAATTATGAGGAATTTTCCAAACCACTGCTCGATAAAAAATCAACTTTAAGCAAGGTTGCGCATTTGGAAAGATTAGATGGAAAAGCTGAACAATATGCCAATAATATAGCAATTGAACTAATCAAAGACCTGAAAAAAGAAACTAATTATCCTCCAATTAAAAGCACTACTGTAACAGGCGGAGAAATTGGAACTGCCATACTTGATCTTGTCGGCAAAATTATTTTGAAAAAACAAGAAACAGCTAAAAAAGATGCCGGTGGAGCAACTTAACCTTGAACGTAAAAATTAAAAAATAGCATATGAATAAAAAGCTTAAATACAAATTTACACCATTGTTTTGCCTCGTTCTCTCTTTATCTTTTTTGCTTTCAGGATGTGATTTTTTTTCTACTCCACAATATTTTGATCGCGTAACTCTTATAAACAAAAATGATTACTTCGCAAGCTTAGTCAGTAAGGATTTAAACCATGAAGGAGTTAACGTGCGGCATGATGGGAAAACAACTACATTCACTATTGCCAATGATACATTATTTAATGAAAATTCTGCAAACCTGACTCATTCCGCCACACCAATACTAAATAATGTTGTTAAATTTGTTGGCTATTACGATATTGAAACAATTACCGTTTCTACTTTTAGTATTGCCATGAATACTCCCGCCTTTGATTACTCTAAAAGCAGTGCAATTGCCAAAAACAGAGCTCTTCGTGTTGAAAAATATTTATGGTCACAAAACATTGACGCCAGCATAATTTACGCAAATGGAAAATTATCAAGGACAACAGAGACAAACAAACATTATGATGGTTTCACAACAATAAGTTTTGTAAGAAATTATAAATACAACTAACAATTGCAAAGTCATTTAATAAAAACTAAAATAGCTAAATAGTTAGGATTCTCGAGGATATTGAAAAATTATGGCAGATGACGCGATAGAGTTAGTTAGATTGAGAAATAATTTTTATAGAGATAGCTATCGTAGAGCTTTACTCGCTCTTCTTTTATTGCTTTTGCTTGATATTGCTTTGGTAGGAATTATTTACTACCAGATTGTCAACCGCCCATCCCCGCAATATTTTGCTACTAGTGTTGACGGCCGTATAACACCTATATTCCCCTTAAGCGATCCCATGATGCCACCGTCAGAACTGGTGCAATGGGCAAGCAGAGCTGCAGTTGCAGCATATACTTATAACTTTGTTGATTATCGTGAATCACTGCAGCAAGTACAGAACGATTTCACTCCTGAAGGTTGGCAATATTTTATCCAGGCTCTACAAAATTCAAGGACTTTAGAGGCTGTGTTAACAAAAAAGCTTGTGGTTTCAGCTGTAGCTACAGGCGCCCCCATCATCCAAGACCAAGGAGTAATAAATGGCCGCTATGCCTGGAAAGTGCAAATGCCGATTTTAGTAACATATCAAAGTGCAAGTGAACAAACACAAACACCATATATTATAAACATGGTAATCACTAGAGTACCAACAGCTAACATGCCAAGAGGTATAGCAATAGCAAGCTTTGTTTCTTCAGTTGGACAAATCGCAATTTAAAAAAATGGCATAACAATTTAGAATGAAAAAATTAATATTTAGCTTTGTTACAATTTTACTTTTCATAGGATTACCTATTCAGGGAGGATATGCACAAAACGTTGGAACTGCTTCTGCACCTACTGCAACAAGCAGTGCTACAACCACACCTTCGACTCAACAACAGCAAACAACTGTTCCCATTGATTTGCAACAAAGAATGATAATGCTAAAAAAAATGATGGAGTCGCAATCTGTACCTCAAACCCCGCCTTCTTTACCTTCACCTGTATCGGCTCAAAATCAACAAAATCCGCCACCTGCAACAAATTTGCCTGGATCCATTGCTCCGCAACCGCAAGTTTTAGTTCCAGCAAATGCAGGGCCAGTAAATCCTCAGCAAGTTGGAGTTCCTTTTCAGCCAACTCCAGCTCCGACGGCAACTCCAGCAACGGCAGTTACGCAACAGATGCAAGCCCAACCGGTTAGCGGCGGTCTATATGACGAAGCTTTTTCCGGCGTTGTTACCCAAATGCTGCCAATGACACCAACACAAATTGCAAAACTCCGGATGTTATTTAATGAAACCCAAAGGGCAGCAGTAATACCTCCCGGAATTCCTCCGAAACCAACCACCTCCTCTGTTATGGTTAATTTATCCCCTGAGGCTACTCCGCCAGTTATAAAACTTGGGGCAGGATATATTACTTCTCTGGTTTTTATCGATTCCACAGGACAGCCTTGGCCAATCACGGCTTATAGCATAGGCGATCCAACAGCGTTCAATATACAATGGGATAAAGTCGGCAATACTTTACTTATACAGGCTGCAAGTTATTACAAACGCAGCAATCTTGCTGTTATTTTAAAAGGACTAAATACTCCGGTGATGATTACTTTATTGTCAGGACAAGATGCAGTAGAGTATCGAGTTGATTTGAGAATACCTGGTCTTGGACCAAATGCCGTCGTAATGCAAAATGGACTTCCAGATTCAGCAAACCCAATTTTATTAGATGTTTTAAATGGCCTTCCGCCTCCCGGAAGTAAGACCTTGAAAATAGAAGGTGGAGATTGTCAAGGTTGGCTGATCGGTAATAAAATGTATTTGCGAACTTCTTTGGATGTTATTTCACCAGCCTGGAAAGCAGTAATGAGCAGCATCGATGGCACACATGCGTATGAATTAGAAAAAGCACCAGTTGTACTTGCATTGCAACGAGGAAAAGATAAAACTTTAATTTTATCCATTGAGGGCTTTGAATAGTTATATCTTTATGGTAAAAGAAATAAAAGACGTTATAAATCTTCTTTCAAATACAAAAATTCGCGCAATTTTTATTGTGGTATTAGTTGCTATAGCTATTGCTGTAACTGTTGGTTACATACATTTGAAGCGCACTTCAACCACAGGAGCTCCGGCCGGCGCACAAATAGCTACTGCAGGACAAGGAATTACTTCGGTGCCAACCGTTGGAAAAGAACCTCCCAGGGAATATGTAAAATTGCAAGAAAAAGCGAACGTAACGGAAGCAACGCAGGCACTAAAAGCTCAAACTGCGTTTATTCCCACACCGATTCGCGCAACTTATTTAGAAACAGGAACGGCCGGAGCTCCCGGAAAAGGTGGAGAATGCAGTGCAGAAGAACTGCGAAAAGCTAGAGATTCTGGAGTAACAGCTGCTGAATTGCGCTGCAAAGGATGCTCACTGGAAGCGCTTAAAGCAGCCGGCTTTACTGCAGGAGAACTAAGAAATGCTGGTTTTACTGCACAAGAATTAAAAGCTGCCGGATTTTCTGCTCTTGATTTAAAAAATGCAGGCTTTTCTGCAAAAGAACTGAAGGATGCCGGTTTTGGTGTAAATGACCTCAAGAACTTAGGTTTTACTGCGGGAGAGTTAAAAAACGCCGGCTTTAGTGCAACAGATTTAAAAAACGCTGGTTTTTCAGCTAAAGATTTAAGAGATGCAGGGTTTACTGCACAACAATTAAAAAATGCGGGCTTTACTGCTAATGAGTTAAAAGATGCTGGCGCAACAGCTGCTGAACTTATGGAGGCAGGTTACAGCGACTCGGATCTTGCAAATGCAGGATTTACTAATGACGAAATAAAAAATGCTAAAAATGCTTTGCTGCATGCTTCTGATAATTGCTCAGTTAATAATTTAAGGAAATTACGAGCTAATGGAGCAAATGCACAAACAATAAAAACTTTCGCTTGCTCCGCAAATGATCTTGCTGCTGCGGGGTTTACAGCAGCAGAACTTAAAGATTTAGGGTTCACCGCTAAACAACTAAAAGATGCAGGCTTTAGTGCTGCTGACCTTAGAAAACTTGGTTTTTCAGCAAAAGAGCTAGCAAATGCTGGATTTAATGCAAAAGATTTAAAAAATGCAGGCTTTAGTGCAGCTGAATTAAAAAATGCAGGCTTTAGTGCGGGAGCATTAAAAGATGCAGGTTTCGGCGCTAAAGACTTGATAGATGCAGGATATAGTATTGACAGTTTGAAAAAAGCCGGTTTTTCTGCGGCAGACTTAAAAAATGCCGGAGCAAGCCTGCAAGATTTAAAAAATGCGGGATTTACTGATGGCGATTTATTAAGAGCGGGCTTTGAGAAAAAAGATTTAGGACTGCCTGCAGCGGTGACTCCTCCGCAGACAAAAGAAGCAGCTGCCCCTCCTCAAGGGGGCGTTGCCTCTACGCAACAAAACGTTGTTTTTGTTAAGGAAGCAGTTGCAGCACCTTCAGTATCATCAGCTTCTATATCTCTACCCCAAGTACCACTAACATCAGAAGACGAATTACTTGCTCAACTTGATCAAATGAGAGCAATCCAAGGCAAAACAATATCCAGCCAAGAATATCAAGCTAGATCAAAACAAATACAACAAACAATGACCACGCAGGCAAATGATTTATTTGCTTCATGGATTCCGCTACCATCTCAACAACTTGTGCAAGGAACTCAGGCTACAGCTGGTACAAGCCAACAAGGTGCCCAGACTGCTACGGCCCAACAAGGAGCTTCTGGAACCAAAGGAGCCACACCTCCTGGAAGTGTGATAAAAGCTGGAACAGTTATGTTTGGCGTTCTGGATACTGGTATAAACAGTGATGAGAAAAGCCCCATTATGGCAACCGTAGTCGAAGGCGACTTAAAAGGATCGAAACTTCTCGGGGATTTTGACCGTTCCGGGAAAAAGGTCGTTATAAGATTTCATACTTTAAATAAGCCTGATTTAGCTACAACAATGCCAATAAACGCTGTAGCAATAGACCCAAATACAGCACGTACGGCAATGGCTACTGACGTCGATAACCATTACATGATGAAATACGGCGTTACTTTTGCGGCATCTTTTATAGGAGGCATTGGACAGTCATTCCAAGACTCTGGCAATAGCGTACAAATTAACACCAGCACCGGTGAGAACGTAAATTTCAATGCTTCTACAAACGTAGCCAAAGCTGCAGTAGTAGGCTTGGGAGTAGCGGGAAATAGATTAGCTAACGAACTACAGCCTCTGGCGAACACACCACCGACAGTAGTAGTTAAAAGCGGAAGCGGCATAGGAATATTGTTAATGAGCGATTTGACTATTCCCCTAAAATAGTGCTTATAAAAAAAGTACTTAGACTGCAATTCAACCATAAAACATATGGATAATAAACCATTCTCACTCACGGAAATGTTAATTCGGAAAGAGTTTTAATGCTAAATAGCTAGCCAAAAATGGTAATTTTTAAAAAGGTGATATATGATTAAAAATGAAGATGAATTAAATGAAGAATATCAGCTTAAGGATGAAGAGGAAAATGTTCCTGAAAACCCCGAATATCAGGAGGAAATGTCTCCTACTCCTGCTGTAAATCAAAGCCCACGGGGGATGCTGTCAAAATTCAAACGCCTTTTAATACCCCTGGGTATTATCGTAGCTATATTTTTAGTTTATAACGTACTTAATTGGTACTCAAACAGAAAAAGCCAGGCAGAGGAAAGACAAGAAGCTGAAATTGCACAAAAACAAACTCCTATTACTAATATTAATAAACCAGAACAATTACCAACTGCTCCACAAGCGGTGGTAACACCGCCTGCACCGGTTACGACCCCGGAACAAACGGCAACTCAGCAACAGCTTGATAATATTACAAAAGAAGTTGCATCTATAAAAGATACTTTATCTAATATAGACCAAAAATCTGCAACAAATGAAACGAAAATCCAAGATATAAGCCAAAAAATGGACACCTTAGCTGCTGCAGTCGTTAGCATTCAAGATGAAATGCAAAAAGCTAGAGAAAAAGAGCAGGCTCAAAAAAAAGCAACGCAAAAGGTAATAAAAATACCTATTTATCACGTAAGGGCAATCGTACCCAACAGAGCCTGGCTTGAGTCTGATGATGGCAATACTGTAACAGTAAAAGTGGGCGATAGAATATACGGATATGGAAAAGTTGAATTAATTTCACCGAAACAAGGAATGGTTGTAACAAGTTCCGGGGCAATTATTCAGTATGGCGAAAATGATTCTTAAAAAAATAGACTTCTGTCAAAACAAGCGAGTTTTGAAAGGAGTCTAATACATAATTGTGAATATAAAATATATAAGAAACAATGAAAAAATTATTTAACATATTCAATGCCATTTATAAAAATACGAAGAGCATTTTCATTATATGGATGTTAATCGCAACTCCATTCATATCAGCATTCGCTGCTGACGCTAACCCAAATCAATCTACGTGGGAAGCCATGATGGAAAAGCTTAAAGCTGCAAACCTTGGCGACATCCTTTTAAACATACAAACAAATATTCCTACGCTAATCCAATTCGTTGTAGCTGCTGGTTACGTTCTAGGCGTCTCTTTTATTTTCAGCGCTATTCATGAACTTAGAATTTACGGCCAACCTCGAATGATGATGCCGGCTTTGGCAAGTGTATCAGGCCCTTTAGCTAAAATGGCCATAGGTGCCCTTTTAATTTATCTTCCTGGAACTTTAGATACGGTGATATATACTTTCTGGGGATATGGATCAAGCAGCGTATTGCTATCGTGGGATAGCACTCCAAATCACCCTGGTTCAAGTACGTCTACTAACATACCCTTGGCAATACTAAATGCAGCAGCTGCCCTTATAAGATTATTTGGTTATATTGCTTTAATTAATGGTTTTGTCGTTCTATCTAGAGTAACGAAACAAGGTGCTCCACCAGGGCAATGGGGCAAAGGCATTATGCACATCATAGGTGGAGTTCTTGCGATAAATATTATTGAAACCGTTAACGTTATTTGGTCGACTTTGTTCGGTTAAGAAAAATATATTTTTACCTATACTTTCGGCTATTTGTTTATAAAGAAATAAGTTATAATTTCAAATGAGGGTTTTTGTATTTAAATAAAATTTTTAACTATTATTCATAGAGGGAAAAAATGAAAAAAAATGCACTATTTAAAATATGCAAACATGCAGTACTAGCAATTATTTTTTTTGGCACAACTACAACTATGGTGTTTGCTGATACCACCATTGGTGCTCTAGCAAGTAACGTTACCCAGTCCTTTGAGAGCGTTGTAAACCTAATGATTGCAGTCTCCTACTTATTAGGAATTGGATTTGCCGGTGCTGCAATTTTTAAATTCAAACAACATAAAGATAACCCAACGCAAATTCCTATAGGAACTCCAATCGCATTACTTGTTATTGGTATCCTTTTAATTTTCCTTCCAGGAATAATAGGACCTATCGGTACGACTATATTTGGTTCTAGCGGCACACAAATATCCGGAGGACCTCAAGGATCAGCTGCTGCCCTACCAGGAACTAGTAGTAAATAATATCTATAGGCAATAAAATGAGTGCATTATATTCCTTGCAAATAACCGCCATACCAGATGTATGGCGGTTATTTTTATTAAGAAAAAATGATGCTGCATTCATTGAATTTAGTAAAAAAGTTTTTTTAAGAGATCAGTACACCTGCCAATTTTGTGGATTTCAAGCCACAGAGTACCAAGAAGTTATAAATCTGGATCAAAATTACAGAAACAACAAAATGGCAAATCTAGCTACAGCCTGTTGTTTTTGTGCGCAATGTCTTTTTCTTGAAGTAGCCGGCAAAGACGACTACGGCGGCGGTGTTCTAATTTATTTGCCTGAAATAGGGCAAGGAGAGTTAAACGGCTTATGCCATGTTTTATTTTGTGCTATGGCAAATGCAACAAGTTATAGGACTTATGCCCAAGACATCTATCGTAATTTAAAGTTACGCTCGCAAATCGTAGATAAAAATCTAGGAGAAGGTTTAAGTGACCCCTCTCTTTTGGGAAGAATATTAATTGATGCTCCGGAAAAACAACGCTCGCAGATAAATAAAGAAATCTTACAATATTTGCGCCTGCTCCCATCTTACACGAAATTCAGCAAACAAATCGACGATTGGGCAAAAGCTGCTGTTGATGATTTATCGACTACAGAAACAGAGTAAAATTGCATTATTGCTCATTTTTATTAACAATGCCTTTAATCCTTACATCGTCCTTCGTTAAAATCAGGTGGTTGCCAACCCTAACCCAGGGTTACATTCGCAAAAAA
>PLMI01000106.1 GCA_003142435.1 Coxiellaceae bacterium
GTTGGTTGCAACACCATATTCAAGCCTCTCCTATTTGACCGCAAAATTTTTTCTTGCTCTATACGCCAAAATTTTTCTTTGAGTATCCGATAAATTTTGCTTTCGTCGTGCATGTATAACTTTTATGACTTTATCTAAATCACTTTCGTGAAAATATCGCCAAACTCACTATCACAATCTTGATAAACCTCGAGGAGAAAAGGGTTTAGGCGCTTTAAAATAAATTTTTTCTTGCGAATGGTCATATTGGATGCACCAAATACCCAAAAATTGCTTTTCAGGTGCATAAGGCGCTATTTTACCGAACCTTCCCTCGATAATTCTTGCATTATCTTCGTCAACTTTTACAAAATACCTATCTCTAAATTTATTCATGTACAAATTAAATTCATAATCACTGATTATACATACCTCTTAACCTCGCTAATCACTTGCTTTAACATATGGTAAATCTATAAAGGTGTACGGATACCGTGTTAGCAAAATTAAAAAATATCCTCTGACTAGTACGGCTGCCGTGTTAATTTTTTTGTCTTTATCTCTCATTGGCTCGACTACCGTGTTAAGTTTGCTCGGTTTTCGCGCTAGTCTTTTTCCATTCATTAGATGCAACTCTTGTTTCTGACACATCAAGTTTGCCGTCGCATTCATTAATACGCAGCCATGTGACAGCGTAAAGATTACAGCGATTTCTACCACCCTGCCTGGTTTTTTGTATAAACCCTGCTTTCAATAATTCTTTTTCTGCCCTGTTCAAAGTATCGCGAGATCGCCAGCCACGCTTTTGCATCACTTGCCATGCTATACAAAAATCGCCATTGTTTGTTCCGTTATACTGACCAAAAAGATCGAGCAATAGCTTTACTGCTGGCGGTCGTAAGCACGCATACTGGGGGCTTGACAAAATATGACGGGGAAAAGCCAAAAAAGGATAGCCGAGTTTATCTTTTTTCTTTTTTGCCATACCAGTCTCTCAACTGTTGTATATGTGAAGAATGTACCAACAAGACTTGTTTTTACCGCCATTCATGCCAAAATGATGAAATTTTCCATCGGGAATAGGCACGCCATTAAAAAACAAACTAATATCCGCCATAGCAGAACAAAATAANNGGTCTTTCGGCTAAAATATCACAAGTATGGATTGTTATTTTCTTGGTCTGCTGTTCAGTAACCCAACCAATAATATCTGACTCGATCCAACCCTTAGCTGAATTTTTAGAATTGCCACCGAGATCGATTGGTTTTGGGAATTGACCATTTTTAATTCTTCGCCAAATAGTAGTACGACTTAATGGGACATATTTTGATAATTCTTTGAATTTTAAAATTTTATTAATCATATTGATGCCTTTATAAAAAGCGAAANNAAAATCAATTTCGCAAATACTATTGCAAAAAGTAAAACTAATGCTAAAATATTTTATATGGCATGCTGTAACAAACAGCTTACCATATATACGAAATGTTGTCTTAAGTACTAACTATTTCGTCTAAGTTTTGTTTGTAAATTGTCTAGTTGATAAGGGTAACTTAAGAAAACTGGACGACCAATAAATAAAATTGTCGTTAATTCAAAAAGCCACGTAGAAGTACTGCTAATACTTCATGTGGCTTTTTGTTTTTAATATATATACATCTACATTATATACCTATAATTCTAAACTGTTGCGAGCTATTTGCAATTATTTTTTAATAATTGCAAATAGTTTTNNGTTCATCCCACAAAATCGTAGCTTCTCTTTTCTCTTTATCATAACTATGTCGATCATAAATAGCCGTTACACTGTTTTCTACGTGATTAAGAAGCTTGCTAACTACTAACCTTGGAATACCAAGCGCAGTCATGTGGCTTGCAGCAGTTCTACGGAGATCGTGAGGGGTAAATGGTTTTGCATCTTTAAACTTATCAAGATTTTTCCTAAGAGCGTGATCAATGGCTGTCGCAATAATATGTGTATTGCCTTTTGGTGAAGGAAAAAGCCAAGCAGAACCACTCGAATGTTTTTTTAATTCTTGTAATATTTGTAATGCCAATAGCGAAAGAGGCACGCGGTGCAGCACATTATTTTTAGCCTTTGCTGCTGGAATTGTCCACCACCTATTTTGCAAATCAAAGTCCTGCCACTCAGCAGAAACAATTTCACCTTTGCGCTGCCCCGTAACCAATTGCAGCTTTAAAGCCAGCTTTGAAATTTCAAACATGCTGGCATTATCTAACCCATGCCAAAATACTTTAATCTCTTCTTCGGTTAATACTCTATCTCGGCGATTTTCTTTTGTGGGAGCTTTTACGGCATAACATGGTGTGCTTTCGATAATATCGCGCTCAATAGCAAAGTTAAACATGCGCCTTACAACCGCAAGCGTTCTATTGGCGGCAATTGGTGAACCTCGCTCCAGCACTTGATCCAGCAAGAAAATTATATCGCGTTTTTTAACGTCCTTAGCCTTACAATTGCCTAAACACAAAGCAACATCTTTTTTTAGTATGCGCTCGTCTTCTTTCCATGAGCGTTTGCGAGGTTTCGCCCATTTTTCTAAGTATTCATCAATCAAAACATTTACTGTGGGGGCGATTCGATTTTCGGTGTTAGTTTTTTGTTGTTCAAAGGAGGGATTTTTGCCTTCAGCTAAACACCTGATTGCATTTCTGTGGAGTTCCCTTGCTTTTGCTAGACTAACGGCTGGGTAACCGCCCAAAGTCATACGTTTTTTCTTACCCTCAAAGCAATAAACAAAAATCCATGACTTATAACCGCTGGGCATAACTCTAATACCAAAACCCTTACCGCTGCACTCGCGCACATCGTAGTCTTTGCTTTTAGGTTTTAAATTTTTTACCATTTTATCTGTAAACATCATCATAAAAACACCCATTGATTTTATTGTTCGTGGTTCCTGTCGTGGTTCCTCTAATGT
>PLMI01000012.1 GCA_003142435.1 Coxiellaceae bacterium
GGGCAAAACCACATTACTACGTTTAATAAGCGCACAATTAGAACCACAAAAAGGTAGAGTTTTAGTTAATGGCGTCAATATTCATCACCTAAAACGCGATGAACTTTACGAAATGCGCCGCAAAATGGGCATGCTATTTCAAAGCGGCGCGCTCTTAACTAATCTTAACGTCTTCGAAAACATAGCTTTTCCATTGCGCGAACACACAAAATTACCCGAAGAAATGATTTCCGATTTAGTAATAATGCAGCTTGAAACTGTGGGTCTTCGAGGCGCAAGACACTTAATGCCAAGTGAACTGTCCGGCGGCATGGCGCGAAGAGTTGCGCTGGCAAGAGCTTTAGTTTTCAATCCGGAATTGATGATGTATGATGAACCATTCACAGGGCAAGACCCGATAACAATGGGCGTTTTAGTAAAATTGATAAAAACTGTCAACGATATTTTAGGTCTTACTTCGATCATTGTTTCTCACGATGTCGCAGAAACAGCAAGCATTGCAGACTACATTTACGTAATCGGTGATAACCAAGTAATAGGGCAAGGAACAGCAAAACATATTATGGAAGATAATTCTCCCTGGGTAAAACAATTTATTCATGGATTGCCCGACGGTGCAGTACCTTTTCATTATCCTTTCACCAATAGCTTTCGTGAGGACTTAGGTTTATGAAAGTTGCAATAGAAAAATTAGGTCGAACTGGCATTGCTTTTTGTGAAAAGGTAGGCATTTCGGGAGTCTTTTTAATCCGCACGATTTTTCGCAAGCCTAAGCTTTTAAGGTTGTTTCCTTTGTTAGTAGAGCAACTACATACGGTTGGCGTGCTGTCACTTATCATCGTCGCCGTATCTGCCCTATTTATCGGAATGGTTTTAGCGCTTCAAGGTTACAATATCTTACAACGATTTGGCACAGTCTCATCACTTGGTGAATTAGTAGCATTAAGCGTTACAAGGGAACTTGGTCCAGTCATAACCGGACTTTTATTTGCAGGAAGGGCTGGTTCAGCTTTAACCGCAGAAATCGGCTTGATGCAAACAACTGAGCAGCTCGCAAGCATGGAAATGATGGCGGTCGATCCGCTATGGCGCGTTATCTCGCCACGCTTTTGGGCAGGAATAATTTCCATGCCGATTCTGGCTACAAGGTTTAGCGCAATAGCAATTTTCGGCGGTTATCTTATGGGCGTTGACTGGCTTGGCGTTGATGCCGGACAATACTGGTCCAACATGCAAGCTTCAGTCGACTTTCACACTGACGTTGTCAACGGTATTTTAAAAGCATTGGCATTTGGTTTCGTCGTTATCTGGATTGCAGTTTATCAAGGTTTTTATGTAGTTCCAAACGCTGAAGGCATAAGCCGCGCAACAACGAAAACAGTTGTTTATAGCTCACTTGCTATTTTAGGATTGGATTTTGTACTGACCGCATTTATGATGGGCGGCTGGTAGGGTACAAAAATTTTTTGGGTAATTACTATGAAAAACAAACATATCATCGAACTCACTGTCGGTTTATTTATAATCGCCGGATTTCTTGCTCTTTTTATGCTCTCTTTAAAAGTAAGCGGCTTGAGTGAGTACTCAAAAAGTGATGCTTATACCGTGTACGCACTATTCGACAACATCGGCGACTTAAAAGTAAGGGCGCCAGTGACAATTGCAGGCGTTCACGTTGGTGAGGTCACAAAAATAAATCTCGACCCTAAAACATTCAGGGCAAAAGTTGAAATGCTCATCGATAAACGCCAAAATCAATTACCTAAAGATACTGCAGCCCAAATCCTGACGGCAGGGCTGATTGGTGCAAACTACATAGAGTTATCTCCTGGATTTGATACAGAAAATTTAAGCAACAATAGTGAAATAACGGAAACACATCCAGCGATTATTTTAGAAAATCTTATCAGCCAATTCATTTATCAATCGAAAAAAGACGAAGGTAAAGATAAAAAAAATAAGTAAAGAAGATAAAAGAGCTAGTATTGCAACCTTTTGATTTTTAACTTAAAGTGTATATGTTATACCAAAATGAAAAATTAATTACATAATTTNNATTCTGGATCCCCGATAAAACCATTCGGGGATGACGCAATGAAGAAGTTCATTTATATTTATTCAACAAATTCTCATACATGTAACAATTTTTTCGGTTTGGTATTATTGCCAAAAGAGCGTTGGGAATAACATAAATTGAGGTTATATGAAAATTCAAAAACAGAAAAAATTATTTTTGCTATCGGTATTTTTATTTATTTTAAGTACATTTACTGCAACTGCGCTGGCACAAGACCCTCCTCCAGTTGTAATGCTAAAAAATACTTCTAACCAAATGGTTAATGAATTAAATAAACACCTGGGGCATCTAAAAGATAACAGGCCGCTTGTATCCGGCATAGTTAAAAGAATTGTCGTACCGCACTTTGACCTTGTAACAATGGCGCAAGCTGTTGTAGGGCGTAACTACTGGCAGGAAGCAACTGCCCCTATACAAAAGCAATTTATTTCCGCTTTCACAGATTACGCTATCGATACCTACTCTTCTGCTATTTCCTCTTACGACGGAGAGATTATAAAATTTTATCCTATTCGCGGCGACATAACCGGTAAAACCAGAGTTGCCATTGATACGGACATTCAACACAAAGATGGCCCTCCGGTTCACGTGCAATACAGCGTTTTACAAAAAGGCAGCACTTGGTTAGTATATGACTTTAGCGTTGACGGTGTGAGCCTCGTCCAAAACTACCGTTCACAATTTGCAGCACCTCTACGCGAAGGCGGGCTTGAAAAACTGGTAAAACAACTGCAACAGCGTAACCTGGAAAACAGGTAGCAAAAATATTTATGATAGATGTAAATTCAGAAGGTCATTTCTTAGTACTTGAAGAATTAAAATTCGATACGGTGCCATCTCTTTACAAAAGAGGCTGCCAACTTATATCAGCAGGCCCGAAACCAATTTTCGACCTGCAAAAAGTACCCCTAAGCGATAATGCCGGTGTTACGTTATTGATTTCATGGACGCGTTACGCTAAAAGCCTTGGTAAAAAAATTCTCTTTATCCATCTGCCCAAACAGCTTCTTGACATTATAGAATTAAGCGGTTTAAAAGCTGTTTTGCCAATTGTGTGAAAGTGATTAATCACTTATAATCTCATATCATTTTTTGTGCTCATTGCTTTTCGATTTGTAGCAACCTTGTTGAATAATTCGTATTTTCTGGTTTTTTATTGGTAGCCGCAGGCTTTAGCCTGCGTTTTTTTAATCGTAATTCTACGCAGGCTAAAGCNNGGCTACCGGTTAGAAATTTACAGATTATTCCAAATGGAAATGCTTCGAGTACGTTACATCACAAATGATGTTGTTGAATAATTTATCGATGTGTTAATCGTAGGGGCGACCACCGGTCGCCCCTACGAAAAATCAATATGTTACGATTTATTCAACAACGTCATTATAAATAATCTATATTTAAAAACCTTAGAAAAATCATGGATAAATTACTCATTGAAGGCGGTATCCCGTTAAACGGAGAAATCCGCATTTCCGGCGCTAAAAATTCCGCTTTACCGATTTTAATCGCAACTTTATTGATCGAAGACGCAGTAACCATCAATAACATTCCGCACTTGAAGGACACAACCACCACTATGGAATTGCTTGGGGGCATGGGAGTTGACCTTGCCGTTCGCGAACATATGTCAGTAGAAATAGATTGACGTTCCATAAAAAATTATTTTGCGCCTTATGAGCTCGTAAAAACCATGCGCGCGTCTATTTTAGTTTTGGGGCCATTATTATCGCGTTTCGGGCAGGCACATGTTTCATTTCCAGGCGGCTGCGCGATCGGCGCCCGCCCAGTAAATATTCACATCGAAGGAATGGAAGCGTTAGGCGCGACCATTGAAATCAAAAACGGTTACATTGAGGCGTTTGCCAAAAATGGCCTTAAAGGCGCAGAAATTGACCTTGGCATCGTGACTGTGACCGGCACGGAAAATATAATGATGGCCGCCACTTTGGCAGAGGGCACCACTGTCATAAAAAACGCAGCGATGGAACCGGAAGTTATCGACTTAGGCAATTTTTTAAATGCCATGGGTGCAAAAATAAAAGGCCATGGCACAAGTACTATTACCATCGAAGGCGTAAAAAAATTGCATGGCGGTTCATTTAGGGTTATGGGAGACCGCATTGAAGCTGGAACTTATTTAGTTGCCACGACCATGACATGCGGCAAAATAAAAATAAAAGAAATCGATCCTTCCCGAATGGTTTCAGTTCTAGAAAAACTGCAGGAAACTGGAGCCAAAATTATGCAAGGAGATGATTGGATTTCTTTAGATATGTTAGGAAAAAGGCCGAAAGCCATAGACATTACCACAGCTCCATATCCGGGATTTCCTACCGACATGCAGGCGCAGTTTTTAGCATTGAATTGCATTGCGGAAGGAACCGGCCACATAACTGAGACAATTTTTGAAAATCGCTTTATGCATGTGCAGGAGCTGCAGCGCTTAGGAGCGGAAATTACCTTGCTTGGCAACACGGCAATCTCATTAGGAAAACCTCATTTTGTGGGTGCACAAGTCATGGCAACGGATTTGCGCGCTTCAGCAAGTTTAGTTTTGGCAGGATTAATGTCACAGGGAAAGACACTTGTTGACCGCATTTATCACATCGATCGCGGTTACGAATGTATCGAAGAAAAGCTTTCGCAATTAGGCGCAAAAATAAAAAGAGTTTCTTCCATTACACAGTTATAAACTATTGTTCCCAGGCCTCCGCGGAAAACGCTCGACCTGGTCTGTCCACCTCCGCAGTATACAATATTGATAATTAATAGCGCTATTGCTTACTAAATTATTGGCTCATTTTTAGCTAATGAAATTGCTACGGAGAACGGGTTGCAATTTAGGCTGCTTCGCAGCTTTTATTGTGCCGCATAAAACGCGGCTATTTTTTTATTTTATTTCAATATGTTGTTAAAAGCTTATGTTGAATTCAGGTTATTAATAATGCAATTAATTTAACCTGAATTCGGCATAATAATTAGTTAACATGTTGAAATAATGGCGAAAAACAAAAAATATTTTTAGATAGCGGTAGCCGCAAGCTTTAGCTTGCGTATATACAAAAATGCCAATCGTTGATTAAGCGCAAGCTAAAGCTTGCGGCTACCGTATTTTTCTAAAATAATTACATATTTCAATATATTTCTTACATCGAATTCAGGTTACTTTAGCTTTGCAAATCAAAAAATTTTGCTTAAAAAAAAGGGCGACTTTTCAGTCGCCCTAATAAGCTCACAACTAAACCATCTAACTATGTATTAATTAACACCATAATTAACAGTGATTTTGTACTGACTATCAACATAAAGATTCGCTATGTCAGGCGTCATCACAGGAATGTTACCTGTTTTAGCCGCCAGCACAACAGTAAATTGGTAGCTATCATCTTGTCTGTTTAACATGTCATGCAAATCCTTAACAGGTTTTTGTAGCGCTGCTACTTTCTGTTGAGGAGTCCAGTCTGCATTAGCACGAACTTGATCAAGCGCAGCATTAACTGCACCAACCAATGGTTGAACTTCCGCTCGGCTACCATCAACAATATTTTCCGCAACGCCTGCGAATGCAGCTAACTTTTGTGCAAAATGTACCAAAGATAATGCGACAACAGGACCATTTGAAAGTAAACTAGTCCTATCGTCTGCATATCGTACTAACTCTGACTCATATGCATTTTTGTTTCGACGCGCCCAGCAACAGGCAACTAATGCGGCAGAACTACCTATAGCAGCTAAACCACCAAGACCAGCTGCAACGGCTATTTCTAGTCCTGATATACCACCTTTTTTACCTTCGCTTGCGCTTGTGCTATTACCTACGCTTGTGCCATTACCTTCGCTTACGCTAGGACTTACGCTTGCGCTAATACTTCCACTTGCGCTTGCGCTACCACTTACGCTGCCAGATTTAACTGGACCTTCTTTTGATAGGTCTGGAACATAACATTTGTCAGTATCGCAAACTACCGGATTACCGCCGTTGAATGCGCCAACATCAGTCAGTGCAGTTTGGCTAACTAGCGAACCTTCTGCGTTTGGATTGCTTCCCAACTTATAAGTTGCCAAGCCATTTTTGTCAAATGTAATTTCTGCTTTTTGCAGATTAAGCCATGTTACTCTGTTATCTGCGGAACGAAGCATAATCATGCCAGTTTGAGAATTAACACTTGTAAGAGATCCTTTAAGACCCGTAATTTTCAAAACTTCCACTCGTTGCGTACCATCTAAACTAACTGGAGGATTTTCTACTGAAAATCTATTATTAGCAACATCTAATCCAGTTAAACCATTTAGTTTCACAACATAAGCCACATCACCACAGTTAACAAGCAAAGCTTGATCGGTTGCATTACCATAATTGCTTACCAATCCGCCTTGAATCGTTGGGTTCTCACATGATGGAAGTTCTAAGTGAAAATTCATTCGATCATCTAACGTAAATGGACCATTTGGAACATAATGCAATTTAACAGCCGCATCGCCTGTGCTACCTGTGGTAGAAGCAAAACCATCACGTGAACCACGATCAGCTCCTTGAGCAGCTGGAACCATAGTAAGACCAGCAATAGTCTCATTTTTAAGAGCTGGGATACAAAGAAGAGCATTTTCAGCATAAACTGGTGAACTGCTCTTCATTGTGCCTGCTAAATCCAAGATAGAAATGCTACCGTTCGGACCTACTTGCTGAGTAGAAAAAGTACAGTCAGTTTTAGCACTTGCAAAAAGATAACCATTGATAAGAACGGCATAATCACCGAGTCTATTATCAGTCTTTGCTTTAGTCGTAACTAATGCGCAAACAGGCTGTGCACAATTGCTAGAATTATAAGTGCCTTCAGGTAAATTTTTAGTGTTAATAAGTATAACTTGTCGAACAGCAGAATATGCAGTTACTAATATTGGATCTGACTTCGCGACAGGATCAAGTGATCTCCCTGCCATGGAATTAGGAGTTAGACCTTGTGGGCCGATAACTAACTTAGCTTGGTCTAATGAAATAGGACCACCATCTGCAGAATTTGCCTGCACTACTGCAACACCATTTGCAGTACCAACAGCTATAGGGTCAGGAATAGCGGTACCATTGACGCTATTTTGGCTATTCTCAATAGAAACAACCGGGCCTAAAATAGGTCTTAATGGTGTACCTTCGATAAGAAGACCGGGCTGGTTCACCGTACCAACATCATCGGCATTAATAATACGATATGGGCTAACACTAGCAGCTTTAGCACCTACAGCACCAAAAACAAAAGCTAAAGCGCCGAACATGTAAGGATGCTCTTGAACAAACCTTAAAGGCAATGGGAGTTGTTGCGTTTCTAAACGTAGGGGTTTTAATGACATTTAATTTCCTCCAAATATTTATTATGTTATTTAAAATAAAGTGATTGTTTGAGATTGAATTCAATATTTTCAAAAAAATTATAATTAGAATTGCTACCTTATACTTACTTAAAATAAAATAAAACTGGTGTAATACTAGCAAGTTCTGCAATTAAATTCAAGTGTTTCTTTAATATTTTTGTAATAAATTTATCATTCTCACAATATTAAGTTGCCAATCGTTAATAAACAACTTTTTCGAGAAGATTTTGTTAGTATATATTATTTTCAAATAAATGTTTGAATTATTTTATAACTAATTGTTTTAAAAGTCATTTATGTGTTATATATCTTCTAAAAGAACGTCTAAAGCAAAAAACTACTGTATTAAAGTTTTTTCGCGCTATAATAACGGAAATGACGGATAACAATGATAACAATATCCTTTTCAGCCCAGATTTAAAAAAACAATTTTGGAAATAATATCATGACAAATTCAATGACTTTTGAACAAATGAATTTATATAAACACGAGCAAGTAGTTTTTTGCAATGATATCAACTCAGGCCTTAAAGCAATTATTGCAATACATAGCACAAAATTGGGCCCCGCTTTGGGAGGATGCCGTATGTATCCTTACGCCAATGAACAAGATGCTTTATATGATGTGCTAAGACTTTCCAAAGGCATGACTTACAAAGCTGCAATAAGCGGCATTAATTCAGGAGGAGGCAAAGCTGTTATTATCGCTGATCCAAAAACGCAAACTAATGAAGTTTTATTCCGTTCTTTCGGCAAATTTGTTAATAGCCTAGGAGGAAAATATATTACTGCAGAAGATGTCGGAACTAGCGCCAAATGTATGGAATGGATTCACTCTGAAACAAAATATGTAACAGGAATTCCAGCATATTTTGGCGGAACCGGTGATCCCTCTCCAGTAACAGCGCATGGTGTGTTCGTCGGCATCAAGGCATCTTTGAAAAAAGCAAAAGGCAGTGACAGTTTGCGTGGCGTTAAAATAGGTATTGAAGGCGCAGCAGGACATGTTGGCAGCAACCTTTGCCGAGAACTTTACGAACAAGGAGCAATTCTTTTTGTTTCAGATATTCAAGAAGAACCTTTGAAAAAAATTGCTTCTGAATACAAAGCAACAATAGTAAAACCTGGGAACTTATGTTCTATGGAACTAGATGTATATGCTCCCTGTGCTTTAGGTGCCATAATTAATGATGCAACTATTCCTAAATTAAAATGCGCAATAATCGCTGGAGCTGCTAATAATCAGCTAAAAGAAGAAGCAAAGCATAGCGATGAACTGAAAAAAATGGGCATTTTATATGCACCTGATTATGTAATAAACGCTGGCGGTCTCCTCAATGTTTACTCCGAGGTTGCAGGTGGTGGAACAAAACATGCCTGGGAAAAAACAGAAAATATTTACAACACGCTTCTTCATATTTTTGACATCGCAGATAAAAATATCATCTCCACTGCTATGGCCGCTGCCCAAATTGCAGAAAAACGCATTAACGATGTATCATCGCTTAATCTTTGGTAATTAATTATGAAAAAAAATAAAACTTCGCATGAGGCGGCAATTACAGCCATTTTAGACGGTAATGAAGCAACGGCTTACACGGCTTATCGTTTAAATGAAGTGGTTGTTATCTATCCCATTACGCCATCTTCAGGCATGGGAGAACTATCAGACGATTGGTCGACGAAAAAAATTCCAAATATTTTTAACACAGTTCCATGTGTCACAGAAATGCAAAGTGAAGCAGGCGCAAGCGGCGCTCTGCATGGAGCTTTGCAAACAGGTGCGCTTGCCACAACTTACACTTCATCACAAGGTTTGCTTTTGATGATTCCAAACATGTTTCATATTGCCGCAGAACTCGCTCCTGCCGTTTTTCACGTTGCCGCACGAGCCGTTGCCCCTCAGGGCATGTCGATTTATTGTGATCACTCAGACGTCATGGCAACAAGAAGTACGGGTTTTGCCTTCCTTTGTTCTGCAAATGCACAGGAAGCTCATGATATGGCACTTATTGCACAAGCTGCAAGTTTAAAAAGCAGAATTCCTTTCTTGCATTTTTTCGATGGTTTTCGTACCAGCCACGAAATTACAAAAATAAGTTTATTATCTAACGAACAAATGCAGGCGATGATTGATGTGAATGATGTACGCGAGCCGTTATAATGAAGGATATCGCCAAACGAGCCAACTACCAAAGGGGAAGTTCAAAACTCTGACATATTTTTCCAAGGCCGGGAAACTGTTAATCCATTTTACAATAACTTGCCAACTATTCTTACGCAAACCATGCAAAAGTTTGCTGAAGAGACAGGGCGAAAATACGATTTAGTAGAATATTTTGGCGATCCGAATGCAGAGCACGTAATTGTTGTCATGGGTTCTGGCGCCGAAACCGTTTTAGAGACAGTAAATCACTTGAACAAAACCAGCGATGAAAAAGTAGGCCTTTTAAAAGTGCGTTTATTTTTACCATTTCCCAAAGAGCGCTTTTTAAAAATACTGCCAAAAAGCTGTAAGGCGCTTGCAGTTTTAGATCGCGTTAAAGAACCAGGTTCCTCTGGTGAGCCACTTTATCAAACAATTGTGACAACGCTTATTGAAGGTTTCGCTGAAAAAAATCTGCCGTGTAAAAATTTACCGAAAGTAATTGGCGGGCGTTTTGGTATCGGTTCCAAAGAATTTACGCCAGGCATGGTAACTGCCATATTTGCCGAGTTAAAAAAAGCGCATCCCAAAAATCACTTCACCATAGGCATTGAAGATGATGTAACATTTACAAGCTTATCTTATGAAAAAAATCACCACATCGAGCCTAATTACGTTACTCGTGCTATTTTCTATGGCTTAGGTGCAGATGGAACTGTTGGCGCAAATAAAAACACCATTAAAATTATCGGCGAAGAAACAAATTTATATGTACAAGGATATTTTGTTTACGACGGCAAAAAATCCGGCTCGAAAACCGTTTCGCATTTACGCTTCAGTAAAGAGCCAATTCATTCGACTTACCTTATTAAAAATGCAAATTTCATTAGTTGCAGCCAATTCAGTTTTATTGAAAAAATGAACTTACTGGAAAACGCAGCACAAAATGCTACTTTTTTATTGAACAGCCCCTTTAATAAAGATGAAGTTTGGGACAAATTACCAATAGAATTACAAGAAATAATCATTACTAAAAATATCAATTTTTACGTCATTGATGCCGAAAAAATTGCAGCACAAACTGGAATGGGCAGCCGTACCAACACCATAATGCAAACTTGCTTTTTTGCCTTAAGCAATGTTTTATCATCTAAAGAAGAGGCTATAAAAAAAATCAAAGAATCGATTCAAAAAACTTATGCTAAAAAAGGCGAAGCAGTAGTTAAAATGAACTTCGCGGCTGTTGATACTACGCTTGATAATCTCTTTAAAGTTGATGTTCCAAAAAAAGCCGGCAGTAAAATAAAATTCACGCCAATTGTAAGCGCAGATGCTCCAGAATATGTCCGTAATTTAATTGCGCCTATGATGGCTGACAAGGGAGATGACCTTCCTGTAAGTAAAATCCCGAACGATGGAACATATCTACCCAACACCACTTGCTATGAAAAACGCAACATTTCATCTTCAGTCCCGCACTGGAATTTAGGATTTTGCATACAATGCGGCCAATGCAGTATTGTTTGTCCGCACAGCGTCATTCGTGCAAAACATTATGATCCCTCTTATCTAAAAAATGCGCCTAAAACTTTTAAGGCAAGCAAACTTCGTGGCAAAGGTTTTCATGACCGCTGCTTCACTTTGCAAGTTTATGAAGAAGATTGTACGGGATGCGCACTTTGCGTTGAGGCCTGCCCTGTAAAAACTGGAAATCCGGAGAAGCCAAAAGCCATTAACATGGGGCCAAAGCCACTAGATTTAACGCCGTTAAAACGCAATATTGAATTCTTTGAAAGTTTGCCGGAAAATGATCCTGGTAAATTAGACCTCGAACGCGTTCGAAGTTTGCAATATTTAAAACCAATGTTTGAATTTTGCGGCGCTTGTACCGGCTGTGGCGAATCGCAATATGTAAAAATCTTAACGCAACTTTTTGGCGATAGATTA
>PLMI01000150.1 GCA_003142435.1 Coxiellaceae bacterium
ATGTTAGCGATTTATTCAACAACGCATCCATATAAAACATGTTGGAAAAAATCATTTATAATCAGCATGTTATGTTAAGACCTTATTCAAAGGTGAATTTTTTGTAAAATCTAACATATAGTTTTATATTTTATAACTTTAAATGTTATATTTTCAAAAATATACTATAATGGAATTATGATAAATTTTTTTAATTTCATGATATGGAATTTTCACCATGATAACATTCAATAGAAATCTCACTGACTTAATATTGCGCGAAATGCAGAATACTCCGGCTATTTTCGTAAATGGTCCTCGCCAAGCTGGTAAAACTACTTTAGTTAAAAGAATAGCAGAAAATTATCCAAACTCTGAGTACATAACATTTGATGATATTTCTTCTTATGCGGCAGCATCTGCTGATCCTCAGAATTTTTTACAGATTACTAAATCTCCACTCATCATTGATGAGGTCCAAATGGTTCCAGATTTATTTCGTGAACTAAAAAAACAAATTGATGCTTTGCGATTTGCAAAAGGTAAAGCAGCAAATGGGAAATATATTCTTACCGGTTCAACAAACATTATGGCGTTACCAGAAATTGCAAGGGCTTTAGTTGGTAGAGTTAGTATTTTTACTTTGTATCAGTTATCTGCATGCGAGGTAGTTAATAGATCACCAAAATTTCTTGATTTTGCGTATGCTGAAAATGTAAATAAATTTGATGTGCAAANNATATTCCTTATACATTAGAACAAATTATTAGTAAGGCTACATTTCCAGAAATTGCCAGCAATCCTACGATTAATTCTAGTAATTGGTTTTCTAGTTACGTTACCACGTTAATTCAACGGGATGTAAGATCAATAGTTGAGATAGAAAAACTTGCTGCGCTGCCACATATGTTACATGTTTTAGCAGCACGGGTTGGCGGCTTAATCAATGAAGCATCGTTGGCACGCGACCTTGGTTTAAATGTAATGACAATGAAGCGTTATCGTTCATTATTTAATGCTTTATTTCTTTTGTTAAATTTGCAGCCGTGGTTTAGAAATATTGGAAAACGCTTCGTTAAAGCACAGAAACTTTATTTTTCTGATACATATTTATTATGTTATTTACTGGGGGTAGACATAATAAATTTAAGAAAACAAGATGCTAATTTGTTTGGTAAAGTATTGGAAAATTTTGTTGCATCGGAGCTTAGCAAGCAGCTTACGTTGGTCAATAACATCAATTTGTTTCACTTCCGCACACATGATGCCAAAGAAATAGATTTTATTTTGGAAAGAGCTGATGGCAAAATTGTTGCCATTGAAGTTAAAGCGCGTGATTATGTTACACTCAAAGACTTTAATGTCATCCAAGACCTAAAACAATCTATAAACAAAGATTTTATTAAAGGAATTATATTGTACAGTGGTGAGAAGATAATTCCATTTGCTGAGGACCTTTTTGCTGTTCCCTTGCAACTACTGTTTTGTTGATAAATAGGTTACAAGACTTTACATCTTCTGAGATTTTTTCTAAAGCTTTTCACTGATAATTTTTCGCACCTTTTCCAAATCTTCCGGCGTATCAACTCCAATTCCAGTTTTACCTTTAGCAAGGCCAATGAAAATATTTACGCCGTGAAAAAGCATGCGCAACTGCTCTAAACGTTCAATGATTTCAAGCATGCACGGTTTCCAGGTTACGTATTCTTGTAAAAAGCCAACTCGATAAGCGTAAACGCCGATGTGTTTGTAATAGCAATCGAAAATCAAAGGTTCGCTATAATCTTGCTTAGTCAAAGAAAACTTGTCGCGATTCCATGGAATAGGAGCTCGACTAAAATATAAAGCATAACCATCTTGATCGAGAATTGTTTTTACAATGTTTGGATCAAACAGGTCTTCTGTTTTCTCAATTGGTTCACAAAGTGTGCTAACCTCAGCGTATTCCTGGCTATCTAAATCTTCTGCGGCCTGATTTATTATTATGGGATCAATTAGCGGTCCATCGCCCTGAACGTTTACAATAATTTCATCTTCATCTAATTCCAAAAGATCGGATGCTTCGGCGATGCGATCTGTTCCCGACTGGTGTTTAGTTGACGTCATGCAAACTTTTGCGCCGAATTTTGTGGATACTTCAGAGATTGTTTCATCATCGGTGGCAATAACAACGCTTTTTGCTTTGCTTAATAATGCTCTTTCGTAAACGTGCTGAATCATTGGTTTTCCGCCAATGTCTTTTAGTGATTTGCCGGGAAGCCTGGTTGATGCCAGGCGAACTGGTATTATTACATGAAAATCGCTCATGGTTATTTTTCCTTATTTAATTTAATAGCGTTTTCAACGATGAAATTTGGTATGCCATTTTGTATTGGATAAGCCAACTTATCGAAATTGCAAATCAGCTGTTGTTTATTACCGTTATAAACCAATTTACCTTTGCAAATAGGGCAGGCTAGAATGTCAATAATGTCATCGATCCTATTAGTATTTTTCATAATTAAAAGTTCACTCAATACAGCAATCAACTATTTTTTTAACTATCATTTTTAATTTACTCATTATTTGTCCGGTTTCTAATGGATCCTTAGTGTCTGGAGTAATTATGTATTCTTCCTTTTTTTTGCGTTTAGCAAAATTTTTAAGTTTATCAAAAACGCTTGTTTTTATTTTTGATTTACTTGTTGATCCTATTTTTTGCATTTCCGTTGCTACCTGCGCTTTGCTGGAAAAAATATTTTTATTTATNNTAAACAATAGAGGCTAAACGCTTTATCGAAAAGTTCATAAGCTTCGTCTTTGCGGCCTAAATCCAGTTGTTTGGTGCCAACTTCCATCAAGCGATAACTTGAGGCAAGCAAGTGTTTGGAAATGCACCAGACTTCGCCTTCATATTCTTTAATGATTTTGCCAAGCAATGATTTTCTGATATCGCGAACAACTGTTATTAAATCATAGTAATCAGTTTTGCCGGTTTTTGCCCCGGTAAAAAATAAATGTTCTTCAATGCCGATCAAATTCATTAATGCAACTGTTAAATCCTGATCTGATGAAATGTCCTTTTTGAAATTTTCATTTTGTAAAAGCTTTTGAATTTGCTCATTGGTTTCTGTTAAAGATTCTGTGCTTTTGTCTTTCTCGAGATATGATTTTATTCGCTCATCGATGAATTCAGGATTTTGTTTAAACTCGTTGAATTTATCGAGAAAGTCAGTGAAATCTTGCTGTTTAGTTTTACTTGGCATGTTTTATCTCGTTATAAAACAGAAAATGATGCTTAATATGATCAATGGAGCTAACGGCATTAATACTTTTTGAAATGGAAAGTAAGCATGGTTCGCATTTTTTTTCTTCATAATTTGATAGATAATGGCGCCAGCTGCAAAGGCAATGCTTCCTATGATTATTCCTAAAAGTAATTTATCGTAACCCCAAAGAGTATTGAGCGGATGTCCTATTATTTTCTTCATGTAAAGCGGAATTAAAACCAATGCGTAATAGCAAATAAAAATCAAAGGTTTTCTGCCGAGAAAGCGAATATTTTTTTTACTTAGCCAGGTTATAGTCCAAATACTTATGGAAACTGTAAACCCGCCAACCCAAAGCCCCGTTATTGTGTCGTCAATTCCAAGCCATTGTGCAAGTCCAATTCCCGCGCCAACAGCAATTGTACAAATTGGGCATATTGCTTGTGAAGAGGTTATAAACAATAAACCCGCAAGCAAAAAAAATATTTTTGAAGTTAAATTGCGTTTCATTTTGGGAAAAATTATCAATTTTTATTTATATTAATTTGTAATTCTATCTGCCAATAAAAAAAACTACAACATTTTTGTAAGTATTTGATTATACTACACTTTTTTATTACATGTTTTATCGCCTGGTGTTGTTGAATAATTTTTGTTTACGTTAATTTTGTTACAAAAATAAAATGTAAATTTCTAACCGGGCTTTAGCCTGCGTTTATTAAACGCAATTCTACGCAAGCTAAAGCTTGCGGCTACCAAATCACGAGTTATGCAACAACATCTTATCGCCTAAAGACACGTTTTGTGAATGCTGATACAATAAATCAATAAGCAACAAGTATGTTTTTTAAAAGTCATGATTGCAACGACAAAATCTGCCAAATTAATTGATTCGCAAAATATAGATGAAAGTAAATTTAGATTTCGGTACGTGAGCTGTATTGTATTAACGAGAAATCACAAAATTTTATTGCAACAGCGCGGCAACGATTGGCAGCGTTTTCCAGGGTATCTTGCTCATTCTTTATCTTTAGATTAACTTTTTTACTATCATGAAAAATATAATTTTCATTTCTGATCTTCATATCAGCGAAGATCAGCCAAATCTTACTCACCTTTTTTTGCAGTTTTTAGACAGCGATTTTACCGATGTCGAAGCTCTTTATATTTTGGGTGATCTTTTTGCTTTTTGGGTTGGTGATGACGGCTGTTTTAATGATTGCCAAAAAATAAAGGCTGCTATGAAAAAACTATCAATTCCCGTATATTTAATGCCCGGGAATAGAGATTTTATGATGGGAAAAAGTTTTGCGGCGGAATGCGGGGCAACTTTGTTTTCTGATCCCCACGTAATAGATCTTTATGGTGTTCCAACTTTATTGAGCCACGGTGATATTTTGTGTGCCAATGACTATTTCCAACGAATTTTCCGTTATTGCACTAAAGGTGCCTTGGTACGTAACTTATTTCTAAAGTTTTCATTGAAGTTTCGTATGCGATTAGTCAATTTTATCCGTAAGTTTAGCGTGTACAATAATCAGCGTAAATCAGTGCAGCTTATGGACGTAAATCAAAAAACCACATGTAGCATGATGCAACGCTATAACGCTAAGCTTATTATTCATGGGCACACGCATAAACCAGGTATTTCTAGAGTTAAAGGTAACGATAATTTAACTCGAATTTCGCTGCCTAACTGGACAGAGAAAAAAGGCGAAGCTTTGAAGTATTATGCTGATGGAACTTATAAGTTTGTCGAGATAAGATAGACGTTGTTGAATAATTTGGAGAAATAGACATGGAACCTATAGTTGATTTATCTTTATTGAGCATGGCAGATGTTGAAAAAGTGGGCGGTAAAAATGCTTCTTTGGGGGAAATGATACAAAATTTAACCAATGCTAATGTCGATGTGCCGTTAGGATTTGCCATTACTACCTTTGCCTACAGAGATTTCTTGGCGCAAAATAAAATCGACAAAAAAATTTATGATGCTTTAAATAAACTGGATGTAAAAAACATTAAAGAGTTAAAAAGAACTAGTGCCAGCATTCGTAAAATGATTTTAAACGCTGCTTTTTCTGAAGATTTTATTGCAAAGGTTAACGTTTTTTATGAAAAATATTCAAAGTTAGGTTATGAGTCATTTGCCGTTCGTTCTTCAGCAAATGCAGAAGATAGTCCGTCAGCATCATTTGCAGGCCAACAGGATTCTTTTTTAAACGTCAAAGGAATCAAAGAACTTTTAAAAGCGATAAAGAAAGTTTATGCATCCCTTTTCAATGGACGCGCTATTGTTTATCGGGTACAAAATAATTTTGTCCATTCCAAAGTCGCTATTTCCGCTGGTGTTCAAGGGATGGTAAGAAGCGATATTGGCGCAAGCGGTGTTATGTTTACTCTTGATACTGAATCCGGTTTTAACAAAGTAGTTTTTATTAACGCTTCTTATGGCCTTGGGGAATCAGTGGTGCAAGGAATTGTCAATCCCGATGAATTTTACGTTTACAAGCCAAATTTAAACGCTAATAAGCCCGCTATTTTACAGCGTACGTTAGGAAGTAAAGCTACAAAAGTTATTTACAAGAAAAAATCAAGTATAAAAACCGTAAATGTTAAATTGCAGGAACGCAGCAAATTTAGCTTAACGGACGAAGATATAGAAAATTTAGCTCGAAAAGCTGTTGCAATAGAAAACCATTATCGCATGGCGATGGATATTGAATGGGCGAAAGATGGCGCTACCGGAAAATTATTTATCGTGCAATCGAGGCCGGAAACGGTAGAGAGCAAAAAGATATCTCAGGAATTAGAGCACTTTTCATTACAAGAAAAAGGGGATGTCCTTGTTTCCGGACACAGCGTAGGCCAAAAGATTGGCAGTGGTTTAGCGCGTATCATAACAAGTCATAAAGAAATGAATACTATGCGGCAAGGAGAAGTTCTTGTTGCGGACATGACTGACCCAGATTGGGAGCCAATAATGCAGTTAGCTTCTGCAATTGTAACCAACAGAGGAGGGCGGACCTGCCATGCTGCAATAGTCGCAAGAGAGCTTGGTGTTCCCGCTGTAGTTGGATGTAATGATGCGACAAGCAAAATCAAGCAGGGAGAACCAATAACCGCATCTTGCGCTAGCGGTGAAGTGGGTTATGTTTTTCGCGGTTTGCTGCCGTTTGAAGTTAAACATATACAGCTAAAAGATTTACCAGAGCCAGGAGTCAAATTATATTTAAATTTAGCAGACCCGGATAGAGCGTTTGCTTTTCAATTTTTACCAAACCATGGAGTTGGCTTATTGCGGCTTGAATTTATAATTAGCAAAATCATTGGGATTCACCCTAACGCCATTCTTAATTTAGAGAAATTACCGCAAATAAAACAGCAGAAAATAAAAAGGATTACTTCTGCATACTCAAGCCCCAAGGAGTATTATATTGAAAAGATGCGCGAAGGATTATCAACAATTGTTGCCGCATTTTATCCAAAGCCGGTCATCATTAGATTTTCAGATTTTAAGTCCAATGAATATGCCAATCTGCTTGGGGGAGAAATTTTTGAGCCTAAAGAAGAGAATCCAATGATTGGTTTTCGCGGCGGTTCGCGTTATGTTTCACCGCTTTTTCAAGATTGCTTTGCCCTTGAATGCGAAGCGATAAAACGAATACGCAATGACATGGGTTTGACCAATGCCGAAGTCATGTTCCCCTTTGTACGCACCGTCGAAGAAGCAAAAAGTTTAATAAATGTGCTGGAGAAAAATGGTTTGAAACGAGGTGAAAACGGATTGCGCGTTATCATGATGTGTGAAATTCCATCGAACGCTTTNNCGATTCAAATTTAGTTGCTTCATTATTTGATGAGCGCAACGGCGCCGTTAAGATTTTATTGCATGAAGCAATTAAAGCTTGTAATGCTAAAGGTAAATATGTTGGCATCTGCGGTCAAGCGCCGTCTGATTATCCTGATTTGGCAAAGTGGTTGATGGATGAAGGGATTCAAAGCATTTCTTTAACGCCGGATTCAATCGTAGAAACTTGGTTGTATTTGGCGAAAAAATAATTTCAATTTAATTTAAAAAGGAGGATAAAATTATGTCACGAAGAACTTTTGCTTTAGTTCCATTTAATGAATGGGAAAAGGATATTATTAACCGTTTTTTGAAATTAAAAAATGAATTTCCATTTGCTGAAACGGGCGAGTGGTGGCCGAATATAGACGTTGTTGATAAAACGGATTCATATATTGTTAAAGCCGATGTTCCAGGATTCAAGGATCCGGCTAAGACACTAAAGGTAAAAGTCGATAAAAATGGTGTTGTTACAATATCTGGCACTCGTGAAACAGAGGAAGAGCAAAAAAGCGAAAACTATGTCCGGGTTGAGCGGTCAAAAGGATCCTTTTCTCGAAGCATAGCCTTGCCGGAAGCGGTGGATTCGGAAAAAGTAACAGCAAAGTATAGGCACGGCGTATTAGAGGTAACAGTTCCAAAGTTGCAAAAAAGTAGCCCAAATGAAATAAAAGTGGAAACAGAATAAGATATAATATTTGCCTATATATTTATACATAGAAGATCGCTTTTTTACAAGAACTATGCTAATATGTCAAGATTGCAATATTGTTGCAATATTTTTTTTAATTTTTATAGGTTGAATTTATGTCTGATTTTGAAATTGGTGTAGTAAAATGGTTTAGTCCTTCTAAGGGTTATGGTTTTATCCAACGCAATAGTGGCGAAGATGTGTTTGTGCATTTTAGCTCTATTAATTTAGAAGGGTATCGTACTTTAAATGCTGGGCAAAAAGTTAAGTTCAAAGTAAAGAATGGACAAAAAGGTTTGCAAGCTGAAGAAGTATCAATAGTTGACTAAAATCAATTCCAGCAAAAAAGCCCCAAATTTGGGGCTTTTTTGTTTGTGCTTAAAAATATAAAAATAATTATGCATTTCCTTCTATAGGAATAATATTAGCAAAAACCTTTTTAGGTCTTGCTCCCTTGCAGACAAATTTAACATATCCTTTAACCTTTGCGTAAATAGTGTGATCTCTGCCCATGCCAACGTTATCTCCTGGTTTGACTTGTGTTCCGCGCTGGCGAATGATAATTGTTCCCGGATTAATTATCTCGCCGCCATAACGTTTAATGCCAAGCATTTTTGGATTTGAATCGCGGCCATTTCTGCTGCTACCGCCTGCTTTTTTTGTAGCCATTGTCGAAAACCTCTTTACTATTTGTTAATTTTTGTGATTTTAATTGCCGTGAAATCTTGGCGGTGTCCCGTTTGCTTTAAGTGATGTTTACGGCGGCGGAATTTAATGATACGTATTTTCTCGCCGCGGCCTTGCTCAATTACCTCTCCTAAAACTTTAGCACCTTTCAGGTAAGGCGTACCGATGGAAATATTTTCACCGTCCACGATCATCAAAACTTTGTCAAGTTCAATGGAAGATCCAGCTTCGTTGTCGATTTTTTCTATTTTTAAAATTTCACCTTCTGAAACTTTATGCTGTTTGCCGCCGCTTGCTATAATTGCATACATAATTGTTGACTCCAAAAAATACACTACTAACTTTTACAAGAAGCGTATTTTACTCAACGTTTGCGCTTTTGGCAAGAGATAAAAGGGAATTAAAATTCATCTATTTTATACAAATCAGAGGATTACAACTCCATTTTTGAGTTGCCGCCGCGAAAAAAACACTTTACGATATTGCAGTTGAATGTGGCATAAAGTAAACTCTATCCTGTATTGTTCGGGGTGTGGCTCAGCCTGGTAGAGCGCTGCTTTCGGGAGGCAGATGTCGGAGGTTCAAATCCTCTCACCCCGACCAATAATAAAAAATTTTGTCTTTTTTGTAACTATTTGATTTTATTAATATTTTTTATTGCATGTTTTTGTTCTTGGCATTGTTGCGGTGAAAAAAATATAGTATATTAACCAATTGTATTTTTTGTGAATTTATTAATTTTATGAAAAGGAAAATAAACTCTAAGTTTCGATGGTTTTTCGTTTTGACTTCAATTGCTTTTATTAGCGGTTGTGTTTCTACTGTGCAACACACTCCAGATGACCCATACGAGGGTTTTAACCGCAAAGTTTTTGCTTTCAATCAAACCATAGATAAATTTATTTTTCGCCCTATCGCAAAAACCTACGATTTTATTTTTCCTTCAGCTGTAAAAAAGGCTGTTTCTAATTTCTTCAGCAACATTGGTGATATCTCAAACATTCCAAATGATGTATTACAAGGCAATTTTCAACATGCAGGTACGGATTTATTTCGCGTTGCAGTAAACACTACGGCCGGCATTGGCGGTTTGTTTGATGTTGCTTCAGTTGGCGGGATTCCGAAATATAACGAAGATTTTGGCCTAACTTTAGCCAAATGGGGAGCAAAAAACACGCATTATTTAGTTTTACCAATACTTGGTCCAAGTACTTTTCGCGATGCGCCATCGCTTATTGCTGATTATGTTTTGGATCCAGTATCTTACGTTCAACCCGATGGTTATCGTTATGCTGCTGATGCGTTGCGAGCTATTGATAAACGCTCGAAATTGCTTCCAAGCGATCGATTGGTTAGAGAAGCTTTTGATCCCTATATTTTCGTTCGTGATGCTTACATGCAAAGAAGATCGTATTTGATGTCTAAAAATGAAGAGGGGAATAATAAAACCGAAGTCCAGCAAAACGAATACAGTAAAAACCTGTAAACATGCACGTCATTCTTTTTGAGCCGGAAATTCCGCCAAATACTGGTAATATAATCAGGCTTTGTGCGAACACCGGTTCCTGCCTGCATCTTATAAAACCTCTTGGTTTTACTTTAAATGATTCTCAACTAAAAAGAGCCGGTTTAGATTACCATGAATTTGCTAAACTGAAGGTTCATGAGAATTTTGACGATTTTGTTAAGAATACCAGCTTTCGAAATCTTTATGCCTGTTCCACCAAAGGTAAAATCCCTTATTCTGACGTGAAGCTGCAAAAAAATGATGCTTTTTTGTTTGGTCCTGAAACAAGAGGGCTTCCAGCTTATATTTTGCAAGGAATAGGTCTGTCTAATGTGATTCGCATTCCAATGGTGAAAAATAGCCGCAGCCTAAATTTGTCGAACGCTGTCGCAGTGATTTTATATGAGGCTTTAAGGCAAAGCGGGTTCTGTGATTTAAGTTAGAACACGCTATATTTCCTTAAAAAATCCTTGAAGTAGTTATAAACGTATGTATAATAATAAATTATTCCAATACAAAATTATGAGGAAAAAATGTCAAACTCAGAAATTGTTAAATCTGAGCTCATAGCTCGAATAGTAAAAAAATTGCCACAGTGGTCAGAGGAAGATGTAGATCTTGGGGTTAATCAGATTTTAGATTATATGGGAGATGTATTAAGCAAAGGTAATCGCATTGAAATTCGCGGTTTCGGTAGTTTATCTTTGCGTTATCGTCCCCCTCGTAATGCTCATAATCCGAAAACAAAGGAAAAATTAGTCACGCCGCCAAAATATGTTTTACATTTCAAAGCCGGCAAAGAATTACGTGAGCGTGTTAATAATAAGGTAACAGCACAAGAATAGTTATACAGCTATAAAGTTTTTCTATAATTATTATTTGTAGATAAGGAAATTAAAAAATTATGGAATACCTTACTATTTTAGCAGTTGGTGCTAATCAATCTGATGTAGTAAGAATTTTTTGGGAGCTTATCGCAAAATATGATGTGCATGTTCTGCGGTCTAAAATTACCGCACTGCAAAGCGATTTTGGCTTTATGGTAAGTTTGGCGGGCAATTGGAATTCAATAGCTAAACTTGAAGAAGCTTTGAAAAGTCTGGAAGGTTCTACTGAAGTTAGTATTCTTCTCAAACGATCAAAAGAAAAAATTTTGCCAACTAGTGTCTTGCCTTATCGGGTGCAAATTGTAGGAGTTGATGAAACGGAAATCATTTACGAAATTTGTTACTTTTTTACTTCACTTAATATCAGCATACATGATTTCGGCCTTGAATGCGGCAATGCCCGTGATACTGATACCTCAATATTTAATCTAAACATGATAGTTCATATCCCTTCGGATTTCAGTATTTCCCATTTGCGTGAACAATTTATTGCTTTGTGCGATGAGCTTAACATAGACGGGAATATTGAGCCCGATGTAAGAATGTTATAGTTTGCAGATTTATCCGCCGTCGCAGAAAACCATAGCATAAACACGCGGATGAATGCGGGCGAGAACATAAACGAAGCAAAAGAAAGCCGTAATTGCTATGGTAGATTTCACTCTTAACGATTATCCTGTGTGTAAGTGCATGGGCTTCATTAAAAAAGATTATATGTAGATCAAAAGATAGTCACTAATAAAAAAAAGGGCACGTTTCATCGTGCCCTTTTATAAGAAAAGAATCAACAAATATTACAATTAAACTCTAATCAACAACTTTATTAGCATCAGTTATATCGCCGCTAAAAGTATTGTACTTGATCCAGTTGGACTTTTTACTTCCGAGAGGGTCAACACTAAAAATACCATACGATAC
>PLMI01000009.1 GCA_003142435.1 Coxiellaceae bacterium
GATGACTGCTCGAATATAAAAATCACTTACCCATAATTTCACCATTTTGACTGCAGAATCAAAATATGATGCAGAAGGAGACAAAATAATATAAAAAATAAAGCGCTGAGATGACTTAACGCCTAAACCAATATCAGCAGCAATAACAGTAGGACGAATGTACAAGGAATATCCTTTATCTTTAGAAATCCAACGCCGCTCTAAACTTATTAATTCACGTTCAGCTTGTAAAAAAAATTCTTCCGGNNTCTGGCATACACATTCGCTTTAAAGAATTATTTAGTCGCCTGGCGTTCTCTAATGGGCGAAAAAGCAAAATGCGATCATCATCAGATCTGAAAGCTTTTTGCCCTTCCCATGCCGACTGACCATAATGCAAAACACTCGCAGCAGGATCCAAAATCAATGGCTGATAAGGTTTGATTTCTGCATTATGCCACTTTTGTTTTTCGTCATATTCCATGACAAACATGTAATCAGTAAAAATTGAACCAAAACACACTTCTGACATATTTGTTGGAAGAGGTTTTAGTCTATCGGCTGGTAAAAGTGTTTTTTTAATTTGCATAGCTTTTTGTTTGATTTGTTTACTATAAAATAATTTCAATTATAATCTAAAAACTCCAATAAAACTATTCAACAATTCCAGCAATGTTATTAGACTTCTTTCAAAACNNTAAATGAGCATGCGAGCAAACGCGCAACACAGCAGTAAGTAAAAAGACGCAGTTTTGAAAGATGTCTATTGTAGAATTCAAAAAAACAATTAAAATCACAATAATCATGCGAACAAAAAAACAAACTCTGGGTATTATTACTCTTACCGCACTAGTTACAGGCAATATGATAGGTTCAGGTATTTTCATGCTTCCAGCAGATTTGGCTAGAGTGGGAAGTATTAGTATATTATCTTGGATTTTCACCACTTTTGGCTCAGTTTTGCTTGCTCTTGTTTTTGCGAAAATGGGCTCTCTCATGCCCAAAACTGGCGGGCCTTATGCTTATGCACACTATNNTATAGTTTTGGCAATTTCGTTGGTTTTCAATTGGCGCTTAGCTATTGGCTTGCTGTAGTATTTAGTAATGCTGCCGTTGCTATTGCACTCATCGGCTACCTTCGCTTATTTATTCCTCAACTTGCAAATACATATTTAGGCATAATCGCTGCACTTATTTTTATTTGGTTATTGACTTTAATAAATATCAAAGGAATAAGAGAAGCGGGAACTTTGCAATTAATAACGATGATTTTAAAATGTGCGGCTCTCCTTTTCGTTGGGATTTTGGGCTGGTGGTATTTTCATCCGGAATTTATTACTCAGAGTTTTAATGTCAGCAATAAGTCTAACTTTTCCGCTTTTTCTTATGGCTCAACGATAACCCTATGGGCTTTTATCGGTATGGAGTCGGCAACTATACCTGCAGCAGATGTTGAAAATCCTAAAAAAAATATCCCTCTTGCCACTATAATTGGCGTTAGCATAGCAGCAATAATTTATATTGTAAGTTCAATCACGATAATGGGTTTATTGCCAGCATCAAGTCTTGCCAATTCAACATTTCCATTTGCGGAGGCTGCAAAAGTAATTAGCGGGAAATGGGGGCAAATTATTATAGCTGTTGGAGCAATAATTTCCTGCTTGGGAACTTTAAACGGCTGGATACTGGTTCAAGGGCAAATTCCACTAGCTATTGCTGAAGATAAATTATTTCCTAAAATGTTTGCCAAGCGCAATAAAGCGCATGCTCCTGCACATGGAATAATAATAGGGTCAGTAATAATGAGCTTATTTTTACTATTAACAGCTAACCATAATCTAGTCGATCAATTCCAGTTCATTATTCTTGTAACTACAGCAGCGTTTTTAGTAACTTACTTTTACACGGCTATTTCCCAAATTATCATCCTCAAAAATAGTGAAGAATCGGTCAGGAAAAATGTCATAAACATAGTTATCGCTTCTTTAGCAGCATGTTATGCTTTTTGGGCAATTTTTGGCAGCGGTAAAAATATAATTTTCTACCTTCTGATGTTTCTTTTTGCATGCATTCCATTGTACGTATTAATGAATAGGCAAAAAAAAAACTAACTCCTACACAGCTGCATTTGTATTAATTTCATATTTTTGTTGTTTGATGTAAAATTCGAAGTATGGATTTTTCAGCCAAAAAAACAAAAGCCGCCTTGTCTCACGTCAAAGAAAACGGAACTTTAGCTATCATCATTTCTGGCGAATTAACGGCGCATTCCCTTCCTTACCTTTGGCAAAAAGCTTTAAAATTACAGAAAAATATTGCCCCAAATACTTTAATCATCGAGGCAAAGAACCTTACATTATCCGACAGTATTGGAACAGTATTGCTTTTGGAGATAAAAAAACGCCAACTGCAATCCGGAAAAAAATTTTTACTACAAAATCCTTCCGCGGAATTACAGAAACTATTTACGCTATTAGATAAGAAAAGACCTCCTACATTATTAGCGAAACCAGAAAGATTAAATTTTATAGCAAAAATTGGCAAAACAGTATTTGAGGCTTTAGAGGATATAAAGGAAAATATCTCTTTTCTTGGGGAGTTAACAATTAGCGTATTGCAATTTCTGGCAAACCCAAAACATATTAGGTGGCAAGATTTTTGGCGCTCACTGGAGGACATTGGACCTAAAGCATTACCAATTATACTTTTAATTGGTTTTTTGGTAGGAGTAATAATAACATTTCAATCAGCTGCACCTTTTGCCAAGTTTGGCGCACAAATTTATATAGTTGATTTGGTAGGATTAGGATTGGTTCGCGAGATGGGTCCTCTTATGACAGCGATTATCCTTTCTGGACGCACTGCTTCTGCATTTGCTGCAGAAATTGGCTCAATGAAAATAAATCAAGAAATTGATGCTTTAATCACCATGGGCATAAATCCAGTGAAATTTCTCAGTATACCCAGAATTCTCGCAGCTACTTTGATGACTCCGCTTTTGAGTTTATTTTTAATGGCTGCAGGTGTAGTTGGCTGCTTCTTGACAATGGTCTCATTGGGAAATAATTTTCATATGATAAGCAATGAACTTTATCAAATAGTGACTGTTCAAGATTTTATCGCTGGATTGCTCAAAACATTCGTTTTTGGTGCCATAATCACAAGTATTGGCTGCCTTCATGGAATAAAAACTAGTATGGGTGCAAGCGCTGTAGGAACTTCAACAACGAAAGCAGTTGTCAGCAGTTTAATCATGCTCACAGTAGCCGATGGAATTTTTGCCGTCGTTTATTATGCGCTTGGAATTTAACATGAATCAAAAAGCAATAATAGATGTAAAGGATTTGTCGGTTTGGCATGACGGGAGATTAATTCTTGATAACTTAAATTTTTCCGTTTACCCCGGAGAAGTCTTTATGATTATTGGACAATCTGGATGCGGCAAAACGACACTTCTTAATTCAATGATAGGTTTACATGAAAAGCTCAAAGGAAAAATAATCATTGATGAAAACAATATTATTGGCGTCCAAACAAAACATAAACAACAAATCCTCAAAAAAATCGGAGTAATGTATCAAAGCGGCGCTTTATTCGGCTCGCTCACGTTACTTGAAAACGTTATGTTTCCTTTAGAAGAACTTACCAGTTTTCCTAAAGATGCTATCACCTCTATAGCATTGAGTAAACTTGAGCTCGTCGGGCTTTCTGACTTTTATGATTTCATGCCGGCAGAAATAAGCGGTGGAATGCAGAAAAGGGCTGCTATTGCACGGGCAATGGCTTTAGAACCAAAAATATTG
>PLMI01000107.1 GCA_003142435.1 Coxiellaceae bacterium
CATCCAAAAGCTTGCAGTAAAGGCTTAGGATCAAAAGATGCTGCTTCTAATTTACCAACAACATTAGGGGCATAAAAAATATTGCTAACTTTAACAGATCCTTCTGCATTAACGCTTGAAAAACTCGCCTTTAAATTATCAATGTTCATGGCTTGATCTGGCAAATCCGCAGCAATGTTAGCGCTTGCAGAAAAAGGAACTTGCTGCACCAACAATTCTCCTGATACATACCCTTTTAATTGTAAATCGCGGACTGCATAAAATTGTTTGTTAAAATTTATTACCACATTGCCAGATAGGGCAAAATTGCTGGCAAAGTCAGGATTCACCATTTTAAGATCACTTTTTAAACTTACGTAAAACGGTGTACCATCAACATTTATATTTTTGGCCAAAAATGAGAGATTTGATATCGAAGCGCTTTGCTCCGCTTCTTGATCTGTATAATTGACATTTGCACCAGAAATTTCAACATCGGAAATAGCAAGAGGAGCAACAGCGCCAGCTTTTGATCCTTGCGACAAAGCCAGTAAATCCTGCCAATTATTTTCATTATCGTTAACTCGAATTAAATTTAATGAAAGATTTTTAAGAATGATTTTATCCGCATAAAATTTACCAAAAATTAAAGGTAAAGTTTTGATTTTGATGTCCAGTTCATCCATTTTAGCAAACCCGGTTTTCTTAAAAACTGCTGCGTTATTTAATGAAACCTCATGGGCTTTCACGCCCAGCCATGGAAAAAAAGACCAATCAAGCGAACCATTGATTGTTAACTGTCTGCCTGTTTTTTCATAGGTCATTTGCGTAATTTTATCCTTGAGCTCATTGGTATTAACTGATTTTGCAGCCCAAAACAAAACACCAACGAAAATTAAAGCTAAAATTACAGCAATTATTACAACGATCGAAACGATCGATATAGTTTTTTTCATAACAATATTCCATTTCCCTTGATATTAAGGACAATAGTTAAAATTATATATTAGATTTTCCGTAATTAAAATTAAAAGCGGCGCGACATCTTTATTTATTATCAACTTTCAGTATCGCAACAAACGCTTCCTGAGGTATATCAACCTTGCCAATTTTTTTCATGCGCTTTTTACCCGCTTTTTGCTTCTCTAAAAGCTTCCTTTTGCGTGTGACATCACCGCCATAACATTTAGCCAAGACATTTTTGCGCATTGCTTTTACTGTTTGCCGCGTAATAATTTTTGTACCTATTGCCGCTTGAATGATAACTTCAAACATTTGTCTTGGAATAAGCTCTTTCATTTTATCGACTAAAGCTCTACCGCGTTCAACAGAAGTGCTGCGATGCACAATTGAAGCTAACGCATCTACTTTTTCTCCGTTTATCAAAATATCCAATTTAACTAAATCTGTAACTTGAAAATGATCGAAACTGTAATCCAGAGAAGCGTAACCTCGAGTTAAAGATTTCAACCTGTCAAAAAAATCCATTACAACTTCATTCATCGGAATATAGTAGCTTAAAGACACCTGGTTGCCAGAATACAACATGCTAATTTGCACGCCCCGCCTTTCCATGCATAAAGCCATAACGTTGCCAATATATTCTTTAGGAGTAAGGATATTTGCTTTAACGATAGGCTCCCTGGTTTCTTCGATTTCAACGACAGGCGGCAACATAGCCGGATTTGCAATTTGAATTACTTCTCCATTTTTTTTCAATATCTCATATACAACTGTTGGTGCAGTAGTAATCAAAACCAAATTGTATTCGCGTTCCAGCCGCTCCTGAACTATTTCCATGTGCAGCATGCCTAAAAATCCGCAACGAAAACCAAAACCCAAGGCTTCAGATGTCTCCGGTTCATAAACAAGGGAGGCATCATTCAGCCGTAATTTAGACAGTGCTTCGCGAAAGCTTTCAAAATCATCTGAATTTACAGGGTAAAGCCCTGCGTAAACTTGCGGCTTTACTTTTTTAAAACCAGCAAGTTGTTCTTTTGCTGGATTGCTGGAATGAGTTAAAGTATCGCCAACTGGCGCGCCAAAAATATCTTTAATGCTGGCGACGACAAAACCTACCTCGCCTGCCTGCAAAATTCCAGTTTCCTGGCGCTTTGGAGTAAATATGCCTATTTTTTCCACGAGGTAATCTTTCCCTGTTGACATAATGCGCATTTTATCGCCTTGGCGCAGACTTCCATTCATAACTCTAACAAGAGAAACAACCCCTAAATAATTATCAAACCATGAGTCTATAATCAAAGCCTGCAATGGCGCTAAGTAATCGCCTTTTGGTTGAGGAATTTTGACAATAATTTGCTCTAATAAATCAACTATACCAATGCCATTTTTTGCGCTTATTTTTATAGCATCATGAGCATCGATGCCAATAATATCCTCAATTTCTGCGATAACTCTGTCAGGATCGGCTTGAGGCAAATCAATTTTATTTATAACAGGAAGAACTTCCAATCCCTGCTCAACTGCCATATAACAAACAGCCACCGTTTGCGCTTCAACTCCTTGAGCTGCATCTACTAAAAGCAATGCTCCTTCGCAAGCGGCAAGAGAACGCGAAACTTCATAGGAAAAATCGACGTGTCCCGGCGTATCAATAAAATTCAGCTGATATCCTCTTCCGTCTTTAGCTTTGTAATGTAAGGTAACGCTTTGCGCTTTGATAGTAATTCCTCGCTCACGCTCAATGTCCATGCTATCCAAAACCTGGGCAGACATCTCCCGTTCTGAAAGTCCGCCGCATATTTGAATAAATCTGTCGGCAAGCGTAGACTTACCGTGATCAATGTGCGCAATTATGCAAAAGTTACGTATGTTATTCATTTATTAATCAGTGTTTGAAAAAAAGGGACATATTTGATCAATAATAGCACGAACCATATTATAAATTAACGCTGTAAACTATTTTTAACTCATTTTTGTTAAGTATTTGATTTTACTGAAGTTTTTTATTGCATGTTTTTATTCACTTTAAGGCGAATAACCAGCTTTAGCCTGCGTAAAATTGCGATTAAAAAAACGCAGGCTAAA
>PLMI01000115.1 GCA_003142435.1 Coxiellaceae bacterium
AATTCTTCTTGCGCTCTTTTTGTTGAGGGCACATAACGTTCTGGCAGCTTATTTGCATCTGGCTTTTTAAAAATATTAATTTTTGTGCCATGCTTAGAGGAACAGGAAACAACCTTTTTCGCCAAATCATTTATATTAATCGCTTCTTCAGAACCAACATTGTAAGGCCTACAATTTGTCCCCTTAAATAAAATATTCCACAACCAAATCATTAAATCGGAAGCGTAAAGATAAGAACGATAAGGAGTCCCGTCACCGCTTATGTTTATATCTTCTTCTTTAAGGCAAGCTGAAATAAAATTGCCTATTGCAAAATGTATATCTAATGGTAAATAATGTCCGACGAATGCAAAGCAACGCGCAATTTTTACTTCCAATTTATTAGAAGGTGCTTTTGCTGCATCGATGAGAAACCTTTCTGCAATGTTTTTACCAATTCCGTAAGCAGCTTTCTCTTCGTTTTCATCATATTGCCCTTCAAATTCCTCATCGATATGACTAATTTCTGGCGGCTGTTTGCCATAAACTGCTCCAGAGCTAGTAAATAAAAGCTTCCTTGCTCCACAATTTTCTGCAAATTCTAAAGTTCTCTCAGTTCCTGAAACAATTATTTCATACATTAACGCTGGATTTTCTCGAGCTAACTTTGCACTTGCCTCTGTCGCCGCATGAATAATGTAACTAAAGGTTCCACGTGGAAAGTTAAAATTTCTTATATCTCCCTCAAAAAAAGAGACTGCTGAATCAAATGCCAAATGCGGTACTGCCGCTTCAAATAACGCTTTATTACGAGTTAAAACTACAGCTTTAGCCTTTAACTTTAAAAATCTATTGATCCAGCAAAAACTTTCTAAAAACCACTTGCCAAAAAAACCGGTGCCACCGGTAATAAAAATACGCTCTCCGGCCAAATCCTTCCAAAGATCTCCGGTATTTTCTAAAATAGAACACAAATCATCAGCTAGTGGATTATTTGCTGGCATGACAAAACGACCTTATTTCAGATACCATGAAATCTATTTGTTCATTTTTCATTCCCGGATAAACTCCAACCCAAAATGTATTATTCATGATTCTATCGGTATTTTTTAAATCGCCAACGACTCGAAAGCCCGTATTTTCTGCGCGATATTGGTCAAAACAAGGATGCCTCAATAAATTTCCCGCAAAAAGCATTCGCGTTTGAATATTTTTTCCTTCAAGATGATCGATAATGTCTTTACGCAGAAAACCAGCATTTTCTTTTAACGTCAAAAGAAAACCAAACCAGCTTGGATCACTTTTTTCAGCCGCTTTTGGCAATATAAAAATATCTGCCAAATCTTTTAGGCCATCAAACAATCTAAGCCAATTATTTTGGCGCATCTTGGTGAATTTATCTAGTTTATTTAGCTGTGCACAGCCAATAGCTGCTTGTAAGTCTGTAGCTTTTAAATTATAACCAAAGTGCGAATAAACATATTTGTGATCATATCCAGAAGGCAAGGTACCTAATTGCTGTGAAAAACGTTTTCCACAGGTATTGTCTTTGCCTGATGAGCAAGAACAATCTCGGCCCCAATCGCGCATCGAACGGGCAATTTTATACAGCATTGAATTACTTGTGTAAATTGCTCCACCTTCTCCTGTTGTCACATGGTGAGGCGGGTAAAAACTGCTCGTGCCAATATCGCCAATTGTTCCGGTATATTTGCCATCGTATTTTGATCCCAGCGAATCGCAATTATCTTCGATAAGCCATAAATTGTGCTTAGCGCAAAACGCTTTTACTCTAGATAAGTCAAATGGATTTCCCAAAGTGTGTGCAATCATTACGGCTTTGGTTTTTGGCGATAATGCTTCTTCCAGCAAATCGCAATTAATATTGTAACTTCCATCGTCAAGTTTCACGTCTAAAAATACTGGAATTGCACCGTAATTGATAATTGGAGTAACGGTTGTTGGAAATCCAGCTGCAACCGTAATTACCTCATCACCTCGCCTAATTTGCCGTTCTTTTAATAACGGGGAAGTTAGGGTTGCAAATGCCAATAAATTTGCAGACGAACCTGAATTCACGAGTAAAGAAAATTTCGTGCCTAATTTAGCAGCTAATTTTTTCTCAAATTCAAAAGTATACCTCCCTTCCGTAAGCCAAAATTCAAGCGAGGCATCGATAAGGTTCAATAACTCTGTTTCATCAAAGACGCGGCCGGCGTAAGGAATTCGACTTTTCCCAGGCTCAAATCTAATGCTACTTTTATCATGCACTAACCGATAATACTCTTTGGTTTTTTCTAAAATTTCTTTTTTTAAATCTTCGGTTTTGGTCATAATTCTTTAATCATCGAAAACATGCAATAAAAAATATCANNTTTTAATTTTCTGTTGCCCATCTGACACCAACGCGCTTTGCGTCTTTTATATAGTTTTCAATATCTAGATCAGTTGATATAGCATTATTTTCATAAAAATTACGATACCAATTTGTTGTTGCAGCAATGGTATTTTCTAAATTCCAAACATTTTTCCAACACAAATGCGTTAAAGCTTTTGAACAATCTAATCTTAATAATCCTGCCTCATAAGGTTGATTCTCTTGAGTTTTCACTTNNGGTAGAAGCAAAATTCCAACTTTCTGCAAATTTTTTATCCCTTTGTAATAACTTTTCTCCAAGGCATAAATAACCGCTCAAACACTCAAGAACATGTTGCCAAGGGCGGGTTGATCCTGGATTACGTATTACAACCGCCTCTTCTTTGCTTACAGCCCGCATAATGTCTGGAATCAATCTATCTTTTGACCAATCGCCTCCTCCTATTACATTGCCTGCCCGCGCGCTAGCAATTAACGTTCCGTGACTTTTTCCATAGAGTTCTAAATTAAAAAAAGATTTGCGAAAACATGATGTTACAAGCTCCGCACATCCTTTCGAAGCGCTATAAGGGTCATGGCCACCTACGGGATCTGATTCTCTATAACCCCAAATCCATTCTTTGTTCTCATAGCATTTATCAGTAGTGACAATAACTACACCGCGCAAATCATCCATATTACGGCATGCGTTAAGAATATTTGCTGTACCAATTACATTCGTTTCAAAAGTAATTAAGGGAATGTCATATGAATCGCGAACTAAAGGCTGCGCGGCTAAATGGAAAACTATATCCGGTTTTATTTTTTTTATAGTTTTCTCGATTTCCTCTGCATTGCGTATATCTATAAAATAAGACTCTATATCTAAATTTAAAAGATTAAAATGTGAAGGTTGAGTATTCGGCTGCAAAGAAATTCCGATGACATTCGCTCCCATAATTTGCAGCCATCTGCAAAGCCACGAGCCCTTGAATCCGGTATGCCCAGTTACAATAACTTTTTTATTTTTATATTCATTATTAAACATTTAGTCTTTCCAAATTTTCCAGGGAGCTTTACCGCTTTGCCACAAATTTTCTAAATAATTTTTTTCCCGTAGAGTATCCATCGGTTGCCAAAAAGCATCTGAACCACCATGAAAATAAGCGCTCATTTGTCCCTCTAAGGCCAACTTCTGCATTGGCTCTTTTTCCCAAAGTGTATGGTCGCCTTCTATATAATCAATGACTTTAGGTGAAAGTACAAAAAAACCGCCATTAATCCAGCCTGATTCTCCTTGAGGTTTTTCGACAAAATTTTTCACGCGCTTTTCGTCAAATTCTATTGCGCCAAAACGCCCGGGAGGCTGAACTGCAGTAATCGTTGAGAGGCGGCTCTCCTTTTTATGAAAGGCGATTAATTCTTTAATATTAATATTGCCGACACCATCGCCGTAAGTAAAACAAAAATCCTCTTTTCCGATAAAATCTTTAACTCTCTTCAAGCGACCACCGGTCATAGTGTCATCTCCTGTATCAACTAACGTAACCTTCCAGGGCTCTGCATGGTTTTGATGAACACTCATCTCATTGGTTTTCATGTCTAAAGTAACATCTGAGGTATGAAGGAAGTAATTAGCGAAATACTCTTTTATATAATAACCTTTATAGCCCAAACAGATGATGAAATCGTTTATCCCGTAAGCAGAATATATTTTCATTACATGCCATAAAATAGGCTTACTTCCTATCATAACCATGGGCTTTGGCTTAATATCGGTTTCTTCGCTTAAGCGAGACCCGAAACCACCTGCTAAAATTACAGCTTTCATAAGGATGTACTCAAATAAAGTTAATTAATTTTACCGGTCTTTGCCTTACGATTTTATCAAATTCGTCTGTAATACTAAAGTACTGCTAAAAAAGAATGCAATTCGAAACAGATTTAGTGCATAATGTAACTATTATTTTTTGCAGAAAAAACTTTTATGCAAATGCCTTTAAAAGCAATAAGCCCAATAGATGGGCGTTATCATCAACTTACGGATGAATTAAAAGAATTTTTTAGTGAATATGCGCTAATAAAATATCGAGTAATTGTGGAGATTGAATGGTTTAAAACTGTAATCTCTGTTCCAGAGGTTCAAGGCAGGATTTCTACAAAACCACTAAATGCTAAAACTATAAGTTTTTTGCAAGAGATAGTTGTTAAATTTAACGAAGATGATGCTGAACATATCAAATCAATTGAACAAAAAACTAAGCATGATATAAAAAGCATTGAGTATTTTCTAAGGGAAAAATTTTCAACTCAATCAGAATTAAAGCCCCTTATTGAATACATTCACTTTGGCGTCACATCAGAAGACATAAATAATTTGGCATATGGTTTAATGCTTAAGGAGGCAAAGGAAAAATGTTTATTGCCCTCCTTTAAAAAATTGATGATTCAATTAGTTAACTTAACTGAACCTAATGCAAATATTTCGATGCTTTCGAGAACTCATGGGCAAGTCGCATCAACAACAACAGTTGGCAAAGAATTTGCTAACTTCGTGGCTCGATTACAAAAACAACTTGAACAACTTGATTCTGTTTCTATCATGGGAA
>PLMI01000134.1 GCA_003142435.1 Coxiellaceae bacterium
CATGCAATAAAAAACTTTAGTAAAATCAAATACTTACAAAAAATCAAAATAAATTTCTGTTTGTACAATTGACAGTATCATTACACGAAAATAAACATGTAAAGTCAACCGTACTGAACACCCACGAATAGCAAAAAATGTGAAGTAAAGCTTAATGTTATAAAATACTTATATTAATCAATATGATTAAATGTCATCTAGGGAAAGCAAAGCTATGATTACTTATACTTCTTTCTTCAAACCTTCGCCAAAAGTCGGAATTGGAAAAACAAATTCTGAATCAATATCTTTTTCTTGGTTAGCAAGAAATCTCGATGATTTAAATGACATAATACAGCAGCTTGATGAAAAAGGATTCGGGAAAGAACATTTAAAAAAGGTCGATGCATTGAATAAGATATTATTTTACATGATACATGATTTTTATGTTGAAGAACCAAAAATACGCAATGCAGCACTTAGAAGCGCCCTAACTTTAACAAAGGACGCTCTTTCCGATACCTTAAGGGAAATTCCAAATCATGAGTTATCACTAAAAGAACGTACATCAAAAATACAACATGAACTATCACGGAAATTATCCCTCCCAGGAAGTGAATTAAAATTTTCTTCTTCAAGCATAGAACGATTTAAGGAAACTCAAGAATTTAAAATATTACAGAATCTATTGCCATTTATCTGCAATAATTTTCGCTTTCCAGAAAATTTCCAAGAGACGGTATTATGGTTAGCTCAGCAAATGCAAGCTTTTGACTGCGAAAAAGAAGATGAAAGCAACAGTGTAACCCATAATGAGTCACAAGCTAATTTAGTTCAAACTCTAGAAAAAATTACTGCTTACTTTCGCGATCTCAATCCTAAGATAGCTCATGAATTTGCAAACACAGCAAGCAGAATTCAACGGCTAAACTTTGGAATGATGCGAGATCCTGCCTTAATTGCTAATCAAACAGACAAAACAGAAACAGAAGCGGAAGATAATTCAACTAAAGACGAAGAGACTTCTCAATACCATTTGCATTTATATAAATAAGCACGACTTCTTTACTAAATCAGGTCCATCCCTCAAAATTAGAAGACAGGTTATCAAATAGCATCTTATAATGTTTAGCATAAAAACTATTGCGCGGAAAAGGCGAACCATCTTTTACTTCACTATAAATATTATATAATTTATAAGCAGCTGTAATACAACGTAACTTCATTTTCTTATCTTCAAGAGTTGATTCACAATAAGAATCGGCTATCTCACGCAATTTTCTAAGACCCGCTTCTTCAAAACCCACAACCTTAATAATATTTTGCTTGTCATTTTTTTCTGAAATAATGCCGTTATAATTTACTAAAACAAGCGTCGCCATTAAATGCTCTATGTCATTTAAGACCAGTGGTGTTTTAGTAATTGAGTGGAGATCGTAAATTTGAGATGTAACAAAAGCTAAATCTTGCTCAAACCCACCGCCCCCATGAAGCTTCAAAGTCGATAAATAGATTTTAACCCAGGGATGCAAGAACTCGGGATTAGCTCCTAATAATTCGGCAACACGCTGCAAATGTTTTTCCTTAAGTGTATGGTCTTCCTGTATTCTTGCCCAAATAGCCTGACACATACGGTCAGAACACTCTGAGCGTTTTTTTTCTAATGTCCTTATTAACTGCTGCATAAAAAAATCCTCCTTGAAAAAATTCTCATAAAAAACATGAGAATTATATAATAAATGAACACTACATTTATCTTTAACATTCCATTGTTATTATTTTAGTATAATTCATAAATTTAAATTTTCCAGTATTTTTTTCTTAAATAAAAACTTTTATCTAACAACAGAAAAGCGCTTTTTTTTCTTTACCGTCAAAAAACATGATGCATCTTTATTGGTTTTTTCATAATATGATTTATATATTTCCAAATGAGGAAAAAAATAATGAAAGATGGCGACCTACTACAAACTATTATTACTAAAAATATTCTCGATAAGATCAATAAGAGATATTACGCGTTTATTCCTAAAACTGTTGACTTTGAACATATCGTAAAAACGCCAAATTTCTCGAACGAAGTGACAAAAAACGTGGCACTTTACAGCGATCACGGGTTAAATCACGTGCTTAATGTTGCCACAGAAATTCCTGTAATTCTCCGGACAATTTCCGATGTGCATTTACCAAAACGTTCAGAAAAACGCTCTGAATTCATGATCCGTTACGGAACTATTTTGGGTCTTATTCACGATATAGGAATGAGCGACACAACTTCTTTCGGTCGGGAAATGCATGGCGAATTTGTGGCTCAGGAAGTATTTCGTTCGAACTTTACCCCAATATTCAACACCATGTGGGAAGAAAATATTGGCAATATACCCTGGACTCTACTCTACATGCAAAACCAGGGAATTCTCAAAGAACCTGCTAAAACGGTATTTCGTGAAATGTTGAGCCTTGCTGTCTGCCATAGAAAAGTTCTTGTCCCTGTAAAAATACTGAATGACCCGAAGCTTTTAAGAGAGCAAATGCAGTTTTTTGTCACAAAGAGTCTGCATTACCAACATCTCAAAAATGCTGTGCAAAGCGCGGAAACACAAGTAGAGATAGCAAAAAAGAATAAAGATTTGAAGTTGCAAAAGTATATAACCAGTTTACAACTGGCAAAACAAAACCTGGAAAACGCCAAACCTGCAGAAATAAGCAATGCAGATCTCCTGCAAGATTTAAAACGCCACTATTCCGATTTCGCAAATGACTCATTTAAATGGCNNAGCGATGTAATTGATACATTACGTATTTTGCGCTGCTCAGATGCACTTCGCCTTAGGGGAACTGATTTGAAAACTTCAGCACAATATCAAATTTTTGTCAGCCAATTTACAGCAAGCGCCATTTATGCCCTTACAAACAAAGAAGAAAAAATGTACCTTTTGGAGATAGATGATGCAATCAGCAGCGGCGAAGCAAATTTAGCCAGCGTTATCCTTACCAAAGAAGGCAACTTGCGCTTTGAATTTCACCGCGGCCTTTTTCATTCTGGCGATGCAGAAGAACGCGGTGCAACTTATCTTGCCAGGCTAGTTGCACAATTAAAACATGATATTTTCAACACTTTTGTTCGCCCGAAAAGCGATATACATAATTTTAAGCCGCTAAGTAATCCTAAATTACTTCTTGAAAGGACTGATGATTTTCCCAAATTCACCACGCTTATTGCCAAAAAAACAATTAAGCTTGATCCGAATTTGAAAGAAACAGTAAAAATTGTGCCTTCTTTAAAAAATATTTCACAAGTAGAATACCAGCATTATTTAAACGCTTTAGAAATAAATTGGTCAAATAAAGAAAAGCTCTCATTTTTACGCAAAATTGCAGAACAGGGTTTTAAAACAGAACACCTTGACATTGACAAAGCTTTTCAACATGCACGCATTACTGAAATAAAGCCTAAAGAAGCACTTTTCGAAGCCAAGGGATTTTCGGGATTAGTTTATTTCCCTTTTTCTTACGGTTTAATGGGAACACCTTCTGGCTCTTACGATAATTTCATTGTCGCGCCTTTTACACCGCTTGGTAATACGGGGGTAATTCGCGGCGATATAAGGAATGCAACTATTGTTGCGAGAAAAAGTGTCAAATTACTTATTATTCCAAAAGATATTTATTTAAACTATTGGCATGCAACTTATTCTGTCGAAGAATTTGCTAATTTAATTAAAAAGAAAATGGTTTAGTTTAATCTTTTTGTGAGCGGTAACCCTGAGTAGCAATTTTATTCTGGATTATACGGGTTTTGCGTTGTTTTGAATTCTATTTTAATTACTGTTCCTGATAAGCGCAGTTTTTTGCGAAAATAACGCTCTAAATATTTTGCGTAGTTTTGCGGAACTTTTTTTGTTTGATTGCCATGAATTACTATAATCGGCGGATTATGACCGCCAATGTGTGCGTAACGCAGCTTAATCCGCCTGCCATTTACCAGCGGCGGTGGAAATTCATTTACTGCTTGAAGCAAAATATCGGTAATTTCTGCTGTTTTGATCTTTTTTGTGGCTGAAAGAAAGGCTTTGTCGATCGAGCTAAATAAATCGCCTACTCCTGTTCCATGAAGAGCGGAAATAAAATGCACGTCCGCAAAGTCAATAAAATCCAGGCGGCGATCAAGCTCTTTTTTTATTTTTGCGCGCTGCTCTTTAGAAAGGTCATCCCATTTGTTCACAGCGATTACGATTCCTTTGCCGCATTCCAAAACAAAACCAAGTAGCCGCAAGTCTTGTTCTGTTATCGTTTCCGTCGCATCGAACAACATAACAACTATGTTTGCGAGTTCAATCGATTGTAACGCTTTTACCACGGAGAATTTTTCACTTGTTTCACTTATTCTTTTGCGGCGCCTAATTCCGGCAGTATCAATTAAAATATAATTTTTACCGCGGCGGTTAAAATCAATAAAAATGCTGTCTCGCGTTGTACCGGGAACATTTGAAGTAACAACGCGTTCTTCGCCAAAAATGCGGTTCACTAAAGTTGATTTGCCAACATTGGGCCTACCGACAAATGCTATTTTTACGGCATTTTTCTCTTTTTCTGCCGCTTCATTTTCGCCAATATAAATTTCCTTCGCGAAATTAGAAACAACTTCAGCAAGAAGTTCTTTAACTCCCTCACCATGTTCTGCGGAAATGCCAAAAACAGTTCCTAATCCCAATGAATAAAAATCAGATGTTGCCCCTTGTGCATTTAGGCCATCTATTTTATTGGCAACTAGATAAACTTTCTTGTTGAGCTTACGCAATTCTTTCGTTATTTTATCGTCATCTGATGCAAGACCTTTGCGAGCATCTACTAAAAACAAAACAACTTCTGCTTCCTGCACTGCAAGCCAAGATTGTTTTATTGCTAAACTTTCGATTTTTTCGTCATTACTAACTTCCTCAATACCTCCTGTATCGATAACGATAAAACGTTTATTTTGAAAAATCGCTTCGCCATATTGGCGATCTCGCGTCATTCCGGGCATATCGCAAACGAGCGCAGCCCTCGTCTTGGTTAAACGATTAAAAAAAGTGGATTTTCCAACGTTCGGACGGCCAACAATGGCAACAACAGGAAGCATAAAAACCGTATTATCTGATTTAAAATAGATTTGTAATGATACAGTAAAAATAAATACCCGTGAATGAAAAAATTATTACATTTTTTATAAGTATTTGATTTTATTGGTATTTTTTATTACATGTTTTTTAACTTTGTACACGACAA
>PLMI01000158.1 GCA_003142435.1 Coxiellaceae bacterium
AATATTATTGGCTTGGGAATAGTCATTGTATTTGCCATACTTTTAAAAGTTTCTGTACCGCAATGGATATTTGTATACCTACTAGAAAATACCATAGCAAATACCACTAACTATGGCATCAATCAGCTTGGCCTAGAAAAAAAATTTGCTGCCTACTTTTCCTTGCGCGAAGAAACAAAAGCAGGTATTAAAGCAATAACAAGCATAGCTTCCTATGTTACAGCCTATAATTTGAGTTATAACTTATGGGGACGTTTTTCCTCCCGCAAGCCATTACTCGAATTAGACTGTGAGCAAAAGCTTATAAGAAAACAACAAGAGTTGGAACTGCGTGATAAAAGCGGTGTATTTCATCAAGAGAAGTGTAAAAAACTCATGCTTCAATACCATCCTGATAAACTTCAGGGACAAAAACCAACAGAAGAGCAAAAACTTGCGTGGGATGCCATTGCTTATGATTGCTCACAGTCACATTAACTCAAAATCAATCTCGCGACTATCGACATCAACACGCGCCACCAAGACTTTAATTTTATCGCCTATTTTATAAGTCTTTCCTGTGCGCTTTCCCTTTAACATAATTCTTTGTGGATCGAATGAATAATAATCATTTTCTAAAGATGTAACGTGCAATAACCCCTCAACATAAACATCATCCAAAACCACAAACAAACCAAAGTTCGTAGCATTAGTAACTGTACCCAAAAACTTTTGCCCCAGTTTTTCCTTCATGAAAGAACACTTCAAAGCATATACGGCATCACGAGTTGCATCATCGGCTCTGCGTTCCGTCATTGAACAATAATCAGCAAAGTTATCAACAGCATTTTCCCCATAATGAAAGCCCGAAAGTTTGCCTTTGTTGATCACAAAATGTATAGCACGATGAATTAGTAAATCAGGGTAACGTCTGATTGGTGAGGTAAAATGCACATACCCTTCATACGCCAAACCAAAATGTCCTATATTTTTCCGGCTATAAAGCGCTCGCCTCATGGAACGCAAAACTAAAGTTTCAATCAACGCTTCATCCTTCCGCCCTTCTATTTGTTTAAGTAAAATAGAAAAATGTAATGGTGTCGGGTTATCCCCTCCTTTAAGAGTTAATCCCAAAACCCGCAAAAAGCTGCGCAACGTTTTCAGTTTTTCACTATCGGGACCTTCGTGAATTCGATATAAAACCGCGAGCTTTTTATGTTCCGACAAAAACTGCGAAGCACAAAAATTTGCTGCCAGCATACATTCTTCTATAATTAAATGAACGTAATTACGTTGAGTTGGAACGATACGGTCAATTTGCTGTTTGTCGTTGAAAATAATTTTAGTTTCTACGGTCTCAAATTCCAAAGCGCCGCGAATTTTTCTTTGTCGTAAAAGTAAGTGAAATACTTCTTTCAACGTCTCTAAATGTGGCAACAATTCCTGATGCTCGGCCTTTTTTCCTTCGAGAATGGCAAACACCTCATTGTAAGTCAATCTGGCATGGGATTTAATAACCGCTTCGTAAAATTTATAGTTTAAAATTTTACCTTTATTGCTAAGCCGTATTTCACAAACCACAACGAATCGCTCTACCGCAGGTTTTAAAGAGCAAAGCTCATTGGATAAAACTTCAGGCAGCATAGGAACAACGTGTCCAGGGAAATAAACAGAGTTGCCTCTATTTGCAGCCTCCAAATCAATCGCTGAATTTGGTTTTACATAATACCCAACATCAGCTATGGCAACGTAAAGAACGTAATCGCCATTAAGCATTTTTTCGCAGTAAACAGCATCGTCGAAATCTCTTGCATCTTCGCCATCTATAGTGACAAATGGCAAATCCTGCAAAGTTTTGCGGCCTTCACGCATTTTTACCGTAAAATCTCTGGGAATTGCAGCAATTTCATTTAAAACATTTTCGTTCCAGGTATGCGGCAACTCATAAGATCGGATGGCTACGGCAATTTCCATTCCGGTTCCCAAATGCTCGCCTAAAATTTCAGTGATTTCGCCGATAATGTTGTAGTCTTTAGTTTCGCGGCTGGGATAACTAATTATTTTCGCTACCACGAACTGTCCAGGCAGAGCACCACCACGCTTATCGTAAGGGATAATTATATCTCTAGAAAGCTCTTTATTTATGGGACTTACAAAAGCAATGCCTTTTTTTTCATTGAAGCGGCCGACAACTTGAGTCACTCCCCGCTCAAGAATTTCTACTATAATGGCTTCAATATTTTCTTTTGCCGTTATGTTAACGCTTGCCAATACTTTGTCTTCAGGAAGAACAAGGCGCATTTGCTGGGCGTTTAAAAAAATGCGTTTCGCGCCCGAATCAGGAAGCAAAAACCCATTGCCTTCGCGATTAACTATAATGCGTCCGCTGATTAAAGAAAGTTTATTTACTAGTGCGTAACTGCCTTTGCGATTTTTTATAATCTGCGCATCACGGATCATTGCATCCAGGCGCTTACGCAATGCATCCTGCTTTTCGTTTGATGATTCCAGACCGAGGGCTTTTACTAAATGATCAAAAGAGACAGCTTTACCAACTTCCTGTAAATGCTGCATGATAAATTTTCGGCTTGCTATAGGATTAGCATATTTTTGCGCTTCT
>PLMI01000130.1 GCA_003142435.1 Coxiellaceae bacterium
GGAGTTTGGGTTGGCGATAAAATCACAGTTATCACGCCGGAAGCCACAATGACTCCCGTCGGAGTTATTCCCCGATTTAAACGATTCAATGTAGTTGGCGTTTTTCACGTAGAAGGGTCTTTAGGTTATGATTCTAACTATATTTTTATCAATATAAACGATGCACAGAAATTAATGCAAATGGGAAATAGCATAAGCGGATTACGTTTGAAAGTGAAAAGTTTATATGATGCGCCGCGAATATCTGATGATTTATCTAAATTACTGCCTGCAGATTACATGGTAAGTAACTGGACTCAAGAATATGGCGATTTTTTTAAAGCAATCCGCATGGAAAAAACGACGATGTTTGTGGTATTGCTTTTTATTGTTGCCGTTGCTGCTTTTAATTTAGTGTCAAGCTTGGTAATGACGGTTACAGATAAACAATCTGACATTGCCATTTTACGCACTTTAGGTGCAAGTCCAAAAAATATAATGTCAATTTTTATGGTTCAAGGGAGCGTAATTGGATTATTCGGGACATTAGCAGGGGTTGTTGGAGGTATTCTTTTAGCAATAAATGCCCCTGGAATCGTTTCAGGATTAGAACATTTATTTAACGTACATTTTATTTCCTCATCAATTTATTTTATCAATTACTTGCCTTCAAAACTTAATCTTATGGATGTTGTTCATGTTGGTGCGCTATCTTTTTTGATGAGTTTATTAGCTACTATTTATCCATCATGGCGTGCATCTAAAATTCAACCGGCTGAAGCTTTGCGTTATGAGTAATTTATAGTTATTTATGAAAACAATGATTCAATTAAAATCTAGCGACACTGACATCGTTCTGCAAGGAAATAACATTGGTAAAATATTTTCCGATGGAAAATTGTACGTTGAGGTTTTGCGTGGCATTAATTTAAAAGTTTTCAAAGGAGAGATGCTTGCAATTGTCGGGCCATCAGGTTCTGGCAAAAGCACTTTAATGCATATTTTGGGCGGGTTGGATTTACCAACATCTGGAAGCGTCAATATTTGTGGCGTTGACATAAATAAACTTTCTGAAAAAGAAAAAGGACTATTGCGAAATAAATATTTAGGCTTTGTTTATCAGTTTCATCATTTGTTACCGGAGTTTACAGCTTTAGAAAACGTAAGCATGCCGCTTTTAATCGCGGGAATAAAGCCAAAAATCGCAGCTGACAAAGCCAGAGACATTTTGGCAAAAGTTGGTTTAGGTAATCGCGTCCAGCATAGAACTTCTGAACTTTCCGGGGGTGAGCGCCAAAGAGTTGCGATTGCGCGAGCTTTAGTTAATGAGCCAAAATGTGTTTTAGCGGATGAGCCAACTGGTAATTTGGACCATAACACAGCGGAAAATATCTATGAATTAATTTCTACTCTAAATAATGAATTACAAACTGCTTTTGTAATTGTTACGCACGATTTGAATATTGCCAAACGAATGGATAGAATCCTGACTATAAGAGATGGATTGATACAGAAATAGATTTCTTTCAATATTGTGTCTAAGGTAGCCGCAGACTTTAGTCTGCGTAGTAGTATTAAAACGCAAGCTAAAGCTTGCGGCTACCGGATAAAAATGGCGCAAATTTGCGAATTATTCGATGATGGTATGAGTAAAATACTTGGTTTTGAAAGAAGTCTAATAAATTTATTTAATTTCTTGCTTTGTTTTTTCCTATTTGCTACTATTTTACTCGGTTTTTGTATTCTTAAATTTGGAATTGATTTTTTTAAGTTACAAAGACGGATATTTTAAAATGCAAATGTCGTGATTAAATTCTTTAATTAATTATTTTTTAAAAATGTAAACCAAATGGAGTTAATTTATGAAAAAAATATTAGTTGTTTTAGCGTTATTATCGTTTATAGGAGTTGCTTTTGCTGCAATGAGTACTGGTGGTGGTCAGCCAGCAGGTGGTGATGGAGCAACATGGCATGAAGGTGATAAAGATAAGGATTGGGATAAAGATAAAGATAAGGACAAAGATTGGGATCGTGAGCATCATAAAAAGCACCATAAAAATTGTCGAGAGGGCACTCAATATAATCCTCAGACACACAACTGTGTTCCTTGCCCAAAAAAATGTGATTTCAATGGTGTATGCACTACAGTGTGTAGTAGCGGTGGTGGTGGACAATGCCTCAATCCGCCATGTTCAGCAGTACCAGTTCCGACATCTGGTGGTAAAGGGGGCGCAGGGAGCAGCAGCGGACTTATACCTGTAAGTGCATCTGCTGCCGATGTTCCAGCCGATAGTTCTAATGGCCAAACTGCATCAAATTAATTTTGGTTAAGCTTTAAATTAAAGGAGGTGAAATTTTTTATTTTACCTCCTTTTTTTTGTGTAGTAAAAATTGTATAATAATGGGACAAAATTGAACGAAAAAAATAACGCGAGAAAAAACACATATAGCACATGTAATGTGTATAAATATTTCAAGTAATTTTTTCTTTCAAGATTGTAAATATTGTATGCGTTAGGTAAATAAATATTTTAAATTTTTTAATTAAGAGGCCAGTTTATGAAAAAAATATTAGTTGTTTTTGCATTATTATCTTTTGTAGGAGTTGGTTTTGCTGCTGAGCAAGATGCAACTGCAACTGCTACAGATTCAGGAATCACTCCTGATAAGGGGATTGTCCGTCATCATTGTCGGGCGGGTGAAAGATTTAGTCACAAGCTAAACACTTGCGTACCTAAAGGCAAGCCAGCCACTAGCGCTAAGCAGCCACCATCATCAGCGACTTTATCTGCCTCTAGTGATACCTCTACTTCAAGTGATAGTTCCTCTACTGATACGGCTGCAAAATAATTTTTATTAATTGCAAATTCAAGGAGGTAAAGTTTTATTATTTTTACCTCCTTTTTTTTGGTGTTCAGATGAAATATTTGAAATATGAAAAGCGCTAGTAATTGCGTTTTTTACTTTTCACCAGGAAACATCTAAAGGTTGTAATCCTTCTAAATCATGTCTTACGTATATAATCGTATCTGCCAGTTCATTTGTAACCAATTGTCTTCTATTCGATTTTAAGATTGCCTCCAATTTATAGCCAAGGCGTTCAGGAATTTTGCGGCTTTTTTCATTATTTGGTCGAATTTCAACGCGAAGCATTTTCATTTGTTTGAACGCATATTGAGTTACAGCGTTAACGGCTTCGGACATGTATCCTTTTCCTGAATACGGTGTTCTAATCCAGTAGCCTATCTCCATGCAAGGTACGTCCCAATGAACCGTATGCGGCGCGATTAATCCTAAAAATAGCAGGGTATTTTTATCAAAAATAAACATGGGAAGCCCAAGCGGTTTATTAGTGCGCATTACCCAATTGGTTCTGGATTGGCGGATAAATTCTTCACATTGTTCAATAGTAAGTTCTTTTGTTGCCCATGGTATCCACAAATGTAATTCATTAAATGATTCTTTTATAGCCTCATACATTTTTTTGCCTTCTCCTAATTGCGGAATGCGCAGCAAAAGGCGAGGCGTTGTAATGGGCATTGGAAGCTCAATTTTTGCTATTTCAGTTGGATTCATTGCTTTCTCTATTAATATTTAATTATCTAATTACGGTATTTCTTTTTAGCGTAAAAAAAATAAAATACTTTTTTATGGTAAAAGATACTACAAATTTAACATGAGCTGGATTATCGTTTCATTTTTCTTAGGCACTTTATTATTTCAGCTTTTTTCAACTATACCTAGTTTATTATTATTTTCGTTGTTAATTCTTCTCTTTATAGTATCGGCAACAATTTTAGTCATTTTTAATAAATTATTCAATTCATCGTTGAAAATAATCTTAGCTTTTATTTTTGGACTTACATGGGAGTTTGTAAATTTTTTGTTTGTATCTTCCTGGGAGCTTCCAAAAAACTTCGAAGGACAGAACATTACTGTTGCTGGTTTTGTTACTTCGTTGCCGGAATTTAAGGCAGGCAACCAGTTTGGAAAAAAACAAATTGTTGAAAGTTTTGATTTTTCGACTACAGAAATTGCCGAAGTAAAACAAAGAACTAAAATTATATTAAACTGGTATGATCCTTCAGCAAAAGTTATCGCTGGCGATAAATGGCAATTTAAGGTGCGTTTGAAAAGACCCCATGGCATAAAAAATCTCGGAGGTTTTGATTTTGAAAAATATTTATTACAAAATAAAATAAGGGCTTCAGGATACATTGTTTCAGGAAATGAAAATATCTTTCTCAATGATAGAAGCGCTAAATATTTTCTCATGAAGTTGAGACAAAAGTTGCGAGAAAAAGCTCTTTTGATTTTTGATCAAAGCTCTATTTCAGGAATAATAATAGCCTTAATTTTAGGAGATGAAAGCGGTATTGACAAAAAACAATGGCAAGTTTTTCGTGACACAGGAACAAGTTACTTGTTGGCTATTTCCGGATTGCATATTGGCCTTGTTGCTCTTGCTGTTTACTATTTGTTTGGCTTTATTTGGAAATCATTCCCGCGATTAGTTTTATTTTACCCAACGACAAAAGCAGCGACTTTTTTGGGAATGATAGCAGCTTTTTTCTATGGCGCGCTTTCAGGTTTTTCTATTCCGACACAGCGAGCGTTGATCATGCTTGCCTTATTTGCTTTGGGAATTTTGCAGTCAAAAGAAATCATAGCTTATCGATCGTTGTTGTTAGCTCTTTTTTTCGTGTTGCTAATCGATCCATTTTCACCATTGATGGTCGGTTTTTGGCTATCTTTTGCCGCAGTTGCTTTTATTATTTTTGTTTCATCTGGCAGAAAGAGCTTAGTTAATTCCTGGTGGAAAAAATATTGGCGCATGCAAATTGCTGTTACGTTAGGATTATTGCCGTTAAGCCTTTTATTGTTTGGCCAAGTATCATTTATTTCTTTATTTGCCAATCTTTTTGCATTGTNNGTTTTTCTATTTCTCGAGTGGCTGTCACGATTGCCCTTTTTAAATTGGCATCAAGAGATTTTTCACAATTGGATTTTGGCTGCAGCTGTAATTGGTATGTTATTATTACTTGTTCCGCGCGGATTTTCGGCAAAATGGTGTGGTCTTATTTGGATTCTTCCATTAATTTTTGTAAAGTCCGATGCTCCAAAACAAAAAGAAGTATGGTTTACGGTTTTAGATGTGGGGCAGGGGTTGGCTACGGTAATTCAAACGGAACATCATGTTTTATTGTATGACACGGGACCAAAATTTTTTAATAGTGATGCGGGAGAAACTGCTGTGCTTCCATTTTTGCAAAAATTTGGTATTAAGAAAATAGATGCGCTCGTTGTAAGCCATGGTGACGATGACCATATTGGCGGTGCTGACTCAATTCTAGCAGCATATAAAATTCAAAATATTTATACAGGCACGATAGAAAAATTTCCGGAAAGAAATGCGCAATTTTGCACTGATGAAAAGTCATGGAGTTGGGATGGAATTAATTTTAAGTTTATTTATCCAGGTAAAGATTCTTTCATGACTGGTTCTAGTAATTACAGTTCATGTGTTTTGCGTATTGACAACGGCATAAACAGCGTTTTATTAACCGGTGACATTGGAAAAGCAGCGGAAGATTTACTGGTTAAAAGTAAAATGCAGGATTTGCCGGCTTCGGTACTCGTGGTCCCGCATCATGGCAGCGCCACTTCGTCTTCCGCTGAATTTGTGAATGCAGTACGACCTTTTTATGCCGTAGTTTCTGCAGGTTATCTAAATCACTTTCATTTTCCAACCAAGATAGTTGTGGATAGATATTTAGCAGTAGGCTCAAGTGTTTTTAATACAGCAATTACAGGAGCTATTACCTTTAAATTTGATAACAAATCCAAAGTTCTGCCGCCTACTTTATATCGTGAAATAGATCGGCATTATTGGGATGATTGAATTGACTTTTAAAGGAGGCAAGTAAATAATGTGCATTTGCGTGGTTTTGCTGAATAATTAGTATTTGCTGTTTTTTGATTTGGTAGCCGCAAGCTTTAGCTTGCGCTTTAACACAACGCGGACTAAAGTCCGCGGCTACCCTGAAATAAAAGGACAATGATGTGTTACAAAAAAAATGCAAATATGATTTTTTAAACATCGCCCTTGTGCTTAAAAAACGAGCTAAATCTTATGCCAAAACAAAATTCTGAAAATCTTAAGAACATTATTGCAAAATTGCCTAAATGTGATTTACATGTGCATCTTGATGGTTCAGTTCGAGTTGAAACGTTAATTGACCTTAGTAAAAAATATGGCTTATCGTTGCCGTCATATTCTGCAGAAGGTTTAAATGAATTGGTTTTTAAAGATGAATATAAGAGCTTGGATGAATATCTTGCAGGCTTTAAATATATTCTTCCGATTTTGCAGATACCGGAAAGCCTCGAAAGAGTAAGTTATGAATTTGCTTGGGATAATATAAATGAGGGAGTTTTTTACGTAGAAGTCAAATTTGCTCCACAGCTTCACATAAATGAAAAGCAAAACATGGAGCGAATCTTGCTTAGTGTAAATAAAGGGCTAAATCGCGCAAAAACAGAGTATAATCAAAAGCCGGAAGTCAGAACAGGACTTAAGCCGGAATTTAATTATGGAATTATAACTTGTATTGTTAGGGCTTTTAGCAAAGGGCAATCTAAATATTTTGATGAGTTTATTGATAAGTACAAAACAAAAAGCCACAATGAAATTTATGCTTTAGCGGCTTATGAACTTATAAAAGACTGCGTGAAAGTAAGAGATGAATACGATATTCCAATTGTTGCCTGTGATCTTGTTGGCAGTGAAGCAGGAAACCCTCCCAAATATTTTAAAAAAGCCTATCATTTGGCTCATAGCAATCTGATGCATTTGATTGTACACGCCGGCGAAGCATATGGTCCTGAGAGCATTCATCAAGCCATAGCAGAGTTATATCCAGAAAGAATTGGACACGGAACGTCATTGTTTTCTGTAGATCAAATCACAGATCCTGCGATAAAAGACAAAGAACAATTTTCACGAAAGTTAATTCAATATATTGCAGAGAGAAGAATTACCATCGAAGTTTGTTTAACCAGTAATTTTCAAACATTACCTATCATTAAAAAAATCAAAGACCATCCTTTAGTGAAAATGTTGGCAGCTGATTTAAGTTTAGCGATTTGTACTGATAATAGAACGTTTAGCAAAACTAACGTGACGCGAGAACTGATGCTTGCTGTTGAGAGTTTTTCTTTGACGAAAATTCACTTGAAGAAATTAATTCTCGACAGTTTTGTTCATAGCTTTATGCCAATAGAGTACCTTGCCAAGAAAAAATATATAGCGAAAATCGAGGATATTTGCGATCAGATTATGAGTGAATAGAATTTTGCTCAGAACTTTTTAACATCTTGCCATCAATTATTTTGTGAAAAGCAACAAATAAAATTATTTTTTATAATTCTTTTACCATAAAAACGCTGAAAGCGTTATATAATGACAGCCCAGGGTAAGCGAGCAATTGTTTTTGCGAGCGCAACCCTGGGGTGAGGTTGGCAACTGCCTAATCTTAACGAAGATAGATATTTAGCGTATAATGTTACGTAATTTCCATAATTTTTTGTCATTTCAAATATAATTTAACTCATTTTTTGTAACTATATGATAAATAAAGACTTTTTTATTACATGTTTTTTGGGCATATTTTTATTTTTTTTGCCTTTTGTGGCATTTGCTGCTGACGATACAAGCCGTTTAGCTGAAATGTTGGATAAAGTAAATTCCATGCAAGCTGATTTTGAACAAAATATGCTGACAAAATCAGCAAGCGGTGTAAACCAGCCTACCATCGGCAAAATGTATCTTGAGCGGCCGGGAAAATTTCGTTGGGAAACGTCATCCCCTATGAAGCAATTGATAATTGCTGACGGCAAATATTCATGGATTTATGATAAGGATTTAGAGCAAGTCACGAAAAATAAAATCGACTACCATCAAGCGGGAAATCCCGCAATGCTTCTTAGTGGTTCTATAACCGCTTTGCAGAATGTTTTTAATGTGGCAGTTTTATCAGAAAGCAATAATGCAAATGACATTTGGTTTCAGCTAAAACCAAAAGCAAAAAACAACATGTACCATTGGATAAAACTGTATTTTGTCGCTAACGAAATTTCAGAAATGCTTATGTCAGATAATCTTGGGCAACAAAGCAGGATTCAATTTCACAATGTCAAACTTAATCAGAATTTACCGGCTTCTTTGTTTACCTTCAAACCACCAAAAAATGTAGATGTGATTGAAAATTGATAAGGTAGCGAAATATATCTGTAAATCATTATATGAAGAAGAATACAGCAGCTGAAATAAAAAAAGATAAGTCTTTTGAACCGTTAGCAGCTAGAATGCGGCCGCGCAATGTTGATGAATTTTTTGGCCAGCAACATTTGTTGGCTCCAGGCAAACCGCTTAGAAAAGCAGTAGAAAGCGGATTGTTGCATTCTATGATTTTGTGGGGACCTCCAGGAACAGGCAAAACTACTTTGGCGAAATTATTGGCAACGAATGCCAATGCAATTTTTGAAAGTTTATCTGCGGTTTTGGCAGGTGTTAAAGATATTCGCGCAATTGTTGACCGAGCGCTAATTGCACGAAGGGAAAACTCTCAAAATACTGTTTTATTTGTCGATGAAGTGCATCGCTTTAATAAAGCGCAGCAAGATGCTTTTTTGCCATACGTTGAAGATGGAACTTTAATTTTAATTGGTGCTACCACAGAAAACCCATCATTTGAACTGAATAACGCTTTGTTATCGCGCACTCGCGTTTACGTGTTAAAGCGTTTAGAGGAAAAAGAGATCGTAAAAGGAATTGATCTCGCTTTAACGGACAAAGAGCGCGGTCTGGGAGACAGAAATATAGAATTTCCCGATGATTTGCGCAAGAAACTTGCCCTTGCTTCCGATGGGGATATGCGCAAAGCTTTTAATTATCTTGAAATTTGCGCTGATTTTGCGCTAACTAAAGATGGCAAAGAAATAATTACTGAGGAAATTTTACGCGATGTTTTATCAGATGGAGTAAGACGTTTTGATAAGCAAGGAGAGATGTTTTACGATCAGATTTCCGCATTGCATAAAGCAGTTCGTGGCTCTGATCCTGATGCTTCACTTTATTGGTTTGTCCGCATGTTAGACGGTGGATGTCCGCCGGAATATTTGGCTAGGCGAATTGTCCGTATGGCATGCGAAGACATTAGCTTAGCAGATCCTCGTGCATTGACTTTGGCATTAGAAGCCTGGCAAACTTATGAAAGGCTGGGAAGCCCAGAAGGAGAGCTTGCTATTGCCGAGGCTGTAATTTATATGGCATGCGCTGCGAAAAGTAATGCATCGTACGTTGCTTTTGGTGAAGCTATGGAAGACGTGCAAAAATACGGGTCATTAGAAGTTCCTTTGCACATTAGGAATGCTCCCACTAAACTAATGAAAGAGTTAGGTTATGGCAAAAATTATCGTTATGCTCATAATGAAGAATTTGCTTATGCCGCAGGAGAAAAATATTTTCCTGAAGGAATGCCTGAAAGAAATTATTATCGTCCGGTTGAAAGGGGATTGGAAATTAAAATCAGCGAAAAATTACGCATGCTGAAAAAATTAAATGAAGAGACAAAGTAAATGAAAGATTTGCTGGGAATTTTTTTTGGTGGTGCAATCGGTTCTGTTTTACGTTTTTTTGTTGGGGAAACTGTACAAAATTTTTTTGGCAAGAATTTCCCATGGGGAATTTTATTTGTTAACGTGATAGGCTGCTTTTTGATGGGTATTTTAGCAATATTATTTATTGAGAGATTTGATGTTAGCCAATTTTGGAAGATGACAATAATGGTTGGATTTTTAGGCGGATTTACAACTTTTTCGGGATTTACAATCGATGTGATAGATATGTTTAGGCAAGGACTTTCTTTGGAAGCTTTTTTTTATATTTTTTTAAGTGTAGTTTTGTGTTTGTTAGCTACCTTGAGCGGAATTTTGGTCGCAGGTAAATAATAATAGGAGAAAGGATTTATGGCAAATGCTGCACATTTACGATCTAAGAAAGCAGGATTACCTCCGGGTAGTCCTATGTACGTAGGTAACAAAGGCCCGGAAGCAACCAAAATTGAGATCACTGGTTATGATGCTTCTAATCTTACCGTCATGAAAGATGCAAGTGTCGGTGATTGTGCGATGAACAAAGACAAGTTTAATGTTCTTTGGATTGACGTTGTTGGCTTAAAAAATATAAAAATTATATCTTCATTGTGTGAAAATTTTGGACTGCATCCATTAGTTATCGAAGATATTTTTAACACAGAACAGCGGCCAAAAGTGGATGTTTTTGAGGATTACATTTTCCTAACGATGAGATCTTATGTGCGTGACGAAGAACATAAATATGTTGATTCGGAACAAGTGAGCTTAATTTTAGGTAAGAATTTTCTAATCACCATCCGTGAGAATTCGAGCGATATTTTTGGTCCGATCAAAAATAGACTGCAGACAACGCAAAATATTATACGCAAAAAAAATGCAGATTATTTGCTTTATGCTTTAATAGATATAATGGTAGATAGCTATTTTGGTATCGTTGAGAATATGGGAGATCGTATAGAGATTTTAGAGGAGCAGCTTACAGAAAAACCCAATCCTGCAGTTATAAAAAATATTCATGCATTGAAGAGGGAAATGATTTATTTGTNNGGGTTGATTGAAAGCGATACAATTTTATATCTCAAGGACATTTACGATCACACTATTCAAGTGATCGATACGATCGAAACATATCGCGATTTTTTAGCAGGAATGTTAGAAGTTTACCTTTCAGCGATTAGTAATCGGCTTAATGAGGTTATGAAGGTATTGACCGTTTTTGCTTCAATTTTTATACCGTTAACTTTTATCACGAGTCTTTACGGAATGAATTTCGATACCTCAAGCGCATTTAATATGCCGGAATTGCATTGGCATTATGGGTATTTATACGTTTGGGGAATAATATTGCTGATAGTGGTTGGGATNNTATTTTTTAAAAGAAAAAAATGGTGGTAGTGTTTTATTATATGTCATCTCCGAATGATTCTGTCGGAGATCCAGGGAATTAGATTCCCGCTTTCGCGGGAATGACAATATGGTGGGTCATAACTATGCTTGATCGATTTAACAACATAAAAAAATTACTCCAAAAGGAAAATGCAGTTTTGGTAGCGCATTTTTATACGCCAGCAGAAGTGCAACGTCTCGCTGATGAAACAGGTGGAATAGTTGCTGATTCTTTGGAAATGGCTCGTTTTGGTGCGAAATGCTCTGCCAAAACGTTAATTGTCGCCGGAGTTCGTTTTATGGGCGAGACTGCGAAAATTTTAAGCCCTAAAAAGAGAATTTTAATGCCAACAAAAGGCGCAGAGTGCTCCTTAGATCAAGGTTGCCCCGCTGATAAATTTGCAGAATTTTGCAAAGAGCATAAAGATCGAACTGTTGTTGTTTATGTAAATACTTCGGCAGCTGTAAAGGCCTTAGCTGATTGGACTGTTACTTCAAGCAATGCGTTAGATATCGTGAGCTATCTTGCTGATAAAGGTGAAAAAATACTTTGGGCGCCGGATCGCTATTTAGGCGGCTACATTCAAAAACAAACTGGTGCTGATATGATCCTTTGGAATAGTTCTTGTGTCGTGCACGTTGAGTTTCAGGCAAAAGGGGTCTCTCTTCTCAAAGAGTTATATCCAAAAGCTGCGGTTTTAGTTCACCCTGAGGCAGTGCCTGAAGTTGTTGCGTTGGCCGATGTTGTTGGGTCTACTTCAAAGCTTCTGCAAGCCTCTCAAGATTTACCAAATGATATTTTTATAGTAGCTACAGATGCAGGAATTTTGTACAAAATGCAGCAAAAATCTCCAAACAAACAGTTTATTATAGCCCCAACCGGAGGTTTTGGTGCAGTTTGCCAAAGCTGTGCGCGTTGTCCCTGGATGGCTTTGAATACTTTGGATTTAGTAGAAAATTGCTTGTTAACTGGAAATGATGAAATTAAAGTAGATTCTGCTATTATTGAAAAAGCTCGAATTCCTTTAGAGAGAATGTTGAATTTTAAAAAAAATTGATTTTGCGATTTTCAACGATTTTGGGCTGTGATAAAATCAGCAAGTTTTTTTATGCAATCTAATATAATTGGAGAGATGGCCGAGAGGCCGAAGGCGCTCCCCTGCTAAGGGAGTATGGGCCAAAAGCCCATCGAGGGTTCGACTCCCTCTCTCTCCGCCAATTATTTGCTCATTATATTTAAGTTGGCACATAAATATTAAGGATCACAAATGTTTAGGGAGGCGAACCCTCGATACTTAAACAACCGGGTTCGACAAAATTGACAGGACAGTCAATTTTGAACAACGGAGCCAAAGCGACGTTGGTCTCGCAGAGGTGAGCGACAGGATGTCGCGAATACTCCCTCTCTCTCCGCCAGCTTTCGCTCTTCGAGCTTAACCTACTTCAATTTCAGGCTGGCGAAATTTTAAATAAGTCAAAAACAAAATTGTAGACGCATAGAAAACAACAGCAATTACAACCCACATCAAAATATTTATTGGTAGACTTTTTACCACGAAAGCTGCAAATAAAACACCAATTATACCAAGAGCGACCATGGAAACGGTTACTTTACGATTGTATGCGCCAGCCCTTATAAATTTTATGCCAGCTGTGACAGAGTTCATTGCAAGGCAGCTCATCATAATTGGAAATGCGGAAACTGCACTAAGTCCTAAAAGATAAACTAACGCTAAACAAGGCGCATAAAATCCTATTCCTGCACTGCCAAGCGAACCAATTAAAAGACTACCTATAGTAACAATTACGAGTTTTATGCCTCTAAACCCAATCGCATCGTGGGTTGCTTCCGGTAAAACGTGTAATTTGCTTAAAAGCATAAGAGTGGCAGTAACAAACAAAGCAATGCCCATGATTATTCTGATTTTTTGTTCTGATAATTTAACGACGTAATTAGCGCCAAGCCAGCCGCCAACCATTGCTGCAGCTGACATACTTAAAATGGTAATACCATCCACAGGGATTATTTGCAAAAATATTATTGCTTGTAGTAACGTGGGAAGTGCGCACATTACATTTAGCGTCCCCGGTAAGTGTTTGTCCGTTAATTGTTTAAAGGTACGAAGAAGAACGGTTGAGGTTGCAAAGCTGCCAATACCCAAAGTGTCAAAAAAATTAGCACCGCCACCAATTAATCCTGAAGTTACATAACTTCCCAATTCCTTTTGTTTATTTGTTTTTAATACGTCTTTTATAAAAATAAAGCCATAAACCAAGGCTAAAGCAATAAAAAGATATTTAAAAAATGTTATAATCATAGTGGCAAAAATTGGTAAAATAAGTTTATTAGATTATCATTGATTAAAAGAAATGATGTAATTATCGATTATTTTATAGTGTAAATCAAGGCATTAAATAAGACATATTTTATAATGAAAAAACAAGATATAGTAAAACTAATACTGCAAAACAAAATTCATAGCTCTTTTGTGAATTCAAATGGCGGCTACGCTTTTGCTCCTGCCAACATAGCCCTTTGCAAATATTGGGGGAAACGAGATTCTGAGTTGAATTTGCCGGTGACATCCAGTTTGTCTATTTCACTAAGGTCTGAAGGAGTTTTTACGAGAATTTCTCATTTGCAAGAGGCTGAAAGAGACAAATATGTTGTCAATGGTTTGGATATTGATTTAGATACTACTTTTGCCAAACGGTTGAATAACTTTTTGGATTTATTTAGGCCGGATACTGCAATAAATTACAAGATCGAAACTAACAGCACTATTCCCATTGCAGCAGGTTTTGCTTCTTCAGCGGCCGGTTTTGCAGCTTTAGTTTTGGCTTTGAACAATTTATATGATTGGCAATTAGAAAAAGAGGAACTTTCAATTTTAGCGCGCCTTGGCAGCGGAAGTGCCTGCCGTTCACTTTGGGATGGATTTGTAGAATGGGAGCGAGGAGAAGATCTCGATGGAATGGACTGCTTTGCTCATCAATTAAATGCAGACTGGCCAGATCTGCGCATTGCTTCAGTAATTGTTTCTTCCGAGAAAAAGACCATTTCTTCAAGAGATGCAATGGCTCTATCTGTCAGAACTTCACCTCTTTATTCTAACTGGTCTGATCAGGTAGCAAATGATTTAGACGTTTTAAAGCGCGCAATTTATGCAAAAGATTTCGTTTTATTCGGTGAAACAGCAGAAAGAAATTCTGAGACAATGCATGCGATTATGGCAAAAGCAAATTCGCCAATTATTTATTCAACAGAGAAAACTCAAGAAATAAAACGAAAAATAAAGAGTTTGCGTAATGAAGGGATCCCTGTCTATTTCACTCAAGATGCAGGAGCAAATTTACATCTTTTATTTTTGGAAGGGAGCGAAAAGAAGATTAAAGACAACTTTAATGACATCGAAATAATTAAACCATTTGTCGATACTTCGTGCGAAGAAGTTGTATTGGTTGACGAGCGAGATATTGAGGTTGGTATTTTAGAAAAAATGGCGGCTCATAAACAAGCAAAATTACATCGAGCGTTCTCTGTTTTTATTTTGCGAAGGAATGGTAAAAAAATAGAGGTTTTATTGCAACAGAGACAACGCGATAAATATCACAGTAGTAATCTGTGGTCGAATACCTGTTGCGGACATCCTAGGAAAGGTGAGGATACATTAGATGCCGCTAAAAGACGTTTACAAGAAGAAATGGGTATTGATATTGCGAACTTAAATTCTATTGGCAAATTTCATTATGAGGCTTTTTTTAGTGGCGTGAATTTGACTGAAAATGAAATTGACCATGTTTTTGTGGGTTTTTTTGAGGACGACAAACTATCTGTCAATCCCAAAGAAGTTCAAGATTATAGATGGTTTGAAATATCGCAACTTGAACATGATGTTGTGAAAAACCAAGAAAGTTATACAGCGTGGTTTAAACAGGCGCTAGAGTTGCTGGAAATATATCTTAATAAGTAAGATTAGAATGGCATAAGATTATACCATTCTAACCATAAATCATGACGAGTACTGAAAAAATCGGAAACTCGAATCTAAAAGTTTTAAGTTGTATAACTTTCTGAATACAAATTTAGGTTCTTGTATTTAATGGATTTTTCACTTCTGTAGCTTGTGGTTCGGAAACCGAATCATCTGCAATAGGCTGTTTGTTTTTTTTATTGATACCAAACTCTAAGAGACCTTTGGCGAGTGCCGCATTTGGATCAGGAGGGCATCTATGGAATATATTACACTCTTTCAACGCAGCAGTAAGTATTAAGCTTTCACTAAAATGCTTGCTATCAGCAGTTGAAAGATATTTATAATATTTTTGCAACTGATCTAAAAAAGGTTTGAAATTTGGATCTAGTTTTGGTCTGGAGTTTGTCTGATTTTTTTCAAAGGAAAGAGATAACACTGGCAAAATAAAATTACGAATAGTGGATAATACATAACTATATGAAGGTCGTACCAATGCTTGATTAAGTTTGCTATTGGGATCTAATAAAGTTGAAAATAATGCTTCTAACATTAAGGGTACACGCTCAAACATCCAACGTGGGGCTATTAGTAGCTCTTCAAACGAATTGCATATACTTTCTGCAAGTTGCTCTTTTTTGCCTGCTGGTAATTCATTTATCGATTTAATAGTAATGGCTCTATATCTTTCGTCACCACAGCAATAGCAAGTTAATAGAGTTACGGCGATACTAACATTAATTCTCTCCTCATATGTTTTAACAGATATTTCGTCTAATAGAATCCGCAGACTGAATTTAGTAAATGCTATTGTAAATTCATCCATGCTTTCACTAAAATATTTGCTAGATTGATAAAAATAATCGCTTTTTTCATTAGCTATTTCAGTTAGTAGATTATAAAATCTATTAACCTCTTTCGTTGTTAGCGCAAGGCCGCCAAGGAGTTTTTGAGCTAATTCTTTTCTTTTTGATGGATCTTTTTCAGATAATTGTTCTTCAGAAATAATTAATGCCATATTTATAATCCTCTATATTATTATTTAGTTAATTAATTAAATGCTAACCATTTGAATATTTATAGCACATGAATATTAAAAAAACATTAACACGTAATTAATTGCGACATACTTTCCTTTGCACAGGACAAAATTTCATAAATTGCTCTCCAAAAAGCATTTTTGTGCCATTGTTTGCGGTGGTAGCGTTAATGTTGAATAAATAGCATTGTCATTCCCGCGAAGGCGGGAATCCAGATTTATTGTACATAGATTCCAGACAAAATCTTTCGGGAATGACAAATAATAGCGGATTACATTTGCTAAAATGTATTTATTCAACAACGTCATGCACATTTATCTTATCTGATGTGTTTTCTGGTCAAATTAAATCAGAATTTTTACAACTACTTTTAAAACGTTTGATGATGCTGCAAAATATTTACCTGGCATGTGCGCCGCTTGGGGATAAAGCAAGCAAAACATATTTTGTGATAATTTAACTGCGCTTAGTTCTTCTGGTTTTTGATAAAAGCAAATGTCTTTGCTTGCATCGTAAGGTTTAATGATTTGCAAATTGTCTGTATCAAAAGGAGTGTAGCCTAAAATTTCTTCGCCTGTAACTATAAATTGAATGTCGATATATTTCTTATGTGTTTCCAGTTTTCCTTCTGCAAATGGTTTTGTGTCATAACGCTGTACTATATAAAAAATGTTACTCCTGTCAATTTCATATTTGCCGTCGGGAATAACTAAGAAATCAGTTTTTTGCAGGAATAGTAATGAATTTTTGATATTTTTTGGAAGGTAATTGTATAATGAAATATTGTCAATTTTATCAACTAACACGATTTAAATTCTCCAAATTTAAAAAGTAAAAAATTCTAACACACTATTTGGATATATTAAAAAATATTTCTCCGTTGCGAGGAAAAACATGAAAATTATTCCGTACAAATTTACAGAGCTGAAATTTTATGATTTTTCGTTAGTGGGGCATAGCATAGCCGGCGAAGAAACAGTTATTATGGCGCCTGAAATGGACCTTGCTTTTGATATAGGTCGATGTCCTATAGAAGCATTGACCGTTGGTAATATTTTATTGAGCCACGGCCATACTGATCACTCTGCTGGTTTGCCTTTTTATTTTGTTCATCGCAATATGCAAATAAAGAAAATCGGTACGGCATTAGTTCCTTGGGAATTGGTAGATCCTTTAGAGGAGATGATGCGCATTTGGGAAAAAATAGACAACAACGTACATCCGCATAAAATTATCGGAATGAAGAATGAAGAGGAGTATCCATTAAACAAGCGATTAATAGTGCGTGCATTTACAACCAATCATAATTTGCCATCTTTGGGTTTTGCATTAATGGAAATGCGCCATAAGCTGATAGAAGATTTTTGTGGAAGGCCGGAATCCGAATTATGCATATTGAAGGCGCAAGGTATTCCAATTACCAAAGTGGAAGAAATCCCTTTGATAGCTTATTTAGGCGATACGATGATTGATGATTTTATTTCTTTACCATACGTCGCAAACGCAAAAGTTCTTATTTTAGAATGCACTTTTTTTGCCGAAGATCACTTAGAGCGATCACGAAAATATAAACATACTCATGTAAGCGATTTGCCGGAATTTCTATCTAAAATGAACAACAAATACATTGTTATTACTCACGTCACCAAAAGAATTAAAATTCCCGAAGCCAAAACTATTCTTGAAAATTATTTGCCGCATAATGTTTTAGAGCGCGTTAGTTTTTTGATGGGGTGATAGGTATTGTTTAATAATTTCTATTTGGTGATTTGTGTAATAAAACGCTAAAGCTATGGCGGGTTTATTCGCTTTAAAACGAATAAAAACCTTTGTACACGACAACTTTTGAGCAAAAAACTGAATAATATGTCATCCCCGAATGATTTAGTCGGGGATCCATTATTTTTGCGCCATTTNNTGAAAAGTTGTCGTGTACAAAGAATAAAAACATGTAATAAAAAACATTAGTAAAATCAATAACTTGCATTTTTTAATAAAAAATTTATTAAAAAGGGTTCTGAATAGCTGCTACTAAAAGTAAATCATTAGAAATTTATCACAACTTTATTAGTTAACAAGAAAAAATACTGTATTGATTTGCTTTTGTAAAATGAGAAAAATGGCAGTTCTTTTTTATTAATTTATTGAGGGACTGCTATGAAGCATAAACGTTTTAAAAATTATGGTTTTACATTAATTGAATTGTTAATTGCAATAGCGATTATTGGTATTTTAGTCGCAGTTGCTTTACCGTCATATCAAAATTACACTCGTAAGGCGCATTACACAGAAGTAGTTCAGGCGACAGCTCCATATAAACTTGGCGTAGAAGAGTGCTACCAAGTTAATGGATCTTTAGCGAGTTGTACTGCAGGCGCGAATGGTGTTCCGGCTGACATAACTACTGGTAATGGAGTGGGCTTAGTTGACAGCGTTATCGTTTCTACCGGAGCTGTAATTACAGTCACGCCAAAAGCGGAATTTGGCATAACTGCAAGCGATACTTATATACTCACACCAACAGAAAAAAATAGTCAGTTGACGTGGGCAAGTAGTGGCGGCGGAGTGACAAACGGTTATGCTGATTGATATATCCTAAAGAATTATGGGATAATAGGAAAAATATTTTTAATAATTGCCGATTAAAGAAAGGGGGAAAATCTGGACTTGGGACATAATTTAAAAAAGATTTTAAATTTTGTTTGGTCAATTTTTTTCGAGTCATAACTTTGTCTATGTCCCCAGTTTAGATTTACCTCCATTGTTAAAAAAAATAATATATTATAACTATAAAAAAGAGAAATATTTATGCTTCCAGTAAAAACTCGTCATTATGAAGGAAATCAATACCCTGAATTAACACTAGTTCCAAATCCAGAATTATTTCCATATTTAAAATCTACAGTTACGATTGCACAAGATCCCGGTCAGCCAGTCGATACTTCAGCACCGGAGCACATGTTACGCATATTCGGCCATATTGGAATTCGTTCCGGTGTAGTCTTATTTCAAAACATACTGCTTTTGCCTGCATCGAATAAGTGGGCCACTTCTGCTGATATTATTGCTAGTGCTATTGAAAAAAGATTTAAAACGCTATTCGATTTGTTATTAAGGTCTGATATTAATCGAGTAGTTATTGATTGTCGTAAAGGAGATGCTGGTGGGCATTATTTAGCTATTTGTTTGGATCGCTCAGTGGGTAATCCTTCAGATTGGGATATTACTGTATTAAATGCGGCGATGTTGAATGAAACTGATGGAGCCTGTTATGAAGGAGAAGGATTGAAACAATTATTAAACGATCGTGCCAATAAAGATAAAAGGAATATCAGGTTTAGTAATCTTATTTACCAATTTGAAGGAATCTATAAACAGTCTAGCAATACAGCATGTTGTATTGCAATGTGGCTTAACACTCAGCATTTGTTAGAGCAATCTTTACCTGGGTATGCTGGTGAATCTAATGACTACAATGCAGTTGCTTATAAAGACATGTGGATGCGTGAGCGATATATAGAGGCTTATTATGCAACGCTTTTACATTCATATGCAACAGGAGGCATGAAAAAAGAAAATTCTGCTGTAGCAGTGTCTGAAGAAGTGTCAGAAGATAGTGGTCCGTTAGTGTTAGATACTAAATTTCCTTGGGCTCTACTATATGAGGATCATAACCAGCAAATAGAAACTGAGATCTCACAGCTGCCATTTCCTCCTAGACCACAAAACCAGCCTAGAAAATTGCCTCAATTACCTCCATTATCCCCTGAGTGGCAAGTATTGGCAGATAGGCAAGACGAAGCAGTAACTGCAGCATATACTGATAATTTCCCAACAGGGAATCGAGAATTTGATGTACAAGTTTTGTGTAACCTAATTAAAATGAAAAAGTTTGCTGAA
>PLMI01000088.1 GCA_003142435.1 Coxiellaceae bacterium
CTTTAAAATCCATATCGCCTAAATGATCTTCATCACCTAAAATATCTGTAAGAACTGTAAATTTGTCACCTTCTTTAATAAGACCCATTGCAATTCCTGCAACTGGCGCTTTTATAGGTACACCGGCATCCATTAAAGATAAAGTTCCGCCGCATACCGATGCCATGGAACTTGAGCCGTTTGACTCGGTAATTTCTGAAACAACTCTAATAACGTAAGGAAATGTTTCTTTGTCTGGGATTACAGCCAGTAAAGCGCGTTTAGCAAGATTGCCATGGCCAATTTCACGGCGTTTTGGTATACCAATCATGCCAATTTCCCCTGTGCAGTAAGGAGGAAAGTTGTAGTGCAGCATAAACCTTTCGCTGGATTCGCCCGAAGGAATGTCGATAATTTGCGCATCTCCTTCCGACCCTAAAGTCGTAACAACTAAAGCCTGAGTTTCTCCACGCGTAAAAGTCGCTGATCCATGCGCACGAGGTAAAAAACCTAAATCTAAGTAGATAGTTCGCACCGTTTTAGTATCGCGGCCGTCAATTCTTATACCAGAATTTAAAACTTTACCACGCACAATTTTCTTCTCTAAATTGTGATAGGTGTTTGAAAAATCATTTTCTGAAATCATTTCTGAAGATTCTGGAGTACAAAATTCAGTCCTCAATTGTTCAAAAGCTTCTTTTGTTTTTGCACGTCTCTCGCTCTTGTTTTTTAATTGATAAATATTTTCAATTAATGGAGTTGCCTTTGATGAAATTTTATTAAGCAATTCCGCATTCAAAGTTTTAGGCACAAATTTCCAAGCAGGTTTTCCTGCTTCTTTGGCGAACTCTTTAATCGCATTTATAACAACCTGCATTTTCTGATGTCCAAACATCACAGCGCCTAGCATTACGTCTTTAGGTAATTCTTTTGCTTCCGATTCAACCATCAATACGGCATGTTCTGTTCCGGCGACAACTAAATCAAGCTGAGAAGATTTAAGCTGTGTTGCCGTTGGATTTAAAATATAAGAACCGTCCGCATATCCTACTTTAGCTCCGGCAATGGGACCGCTGAACGGAATACCGGAAATAGTAAGAGCAGCGGAAGCGCCTATCATCGCGGGAATATCCGCGTTAACCTCAGGATCAAATGAAACAACTGTTGCAATAATTTGCACTTCATTGTGGAAGTTATCTGGGAAAAGTGGTCGAACTGGCCTATCAATTAATCTTGATATCAAAACTTCATTGGTGGAAGGTTTCCCTTCACGCTTCATAAAACCGCCAGGTAATTTGCCTGTGGAATAGAACCTTTCGTAATAATGGACCGATAACGGAAAAAAATCGCATCCTTCTTTGGGTTCTTCACTTCCTACAACTGTAACTAAAACGATAGTATCACCCATGGTTACTTTTACCGCTGCGGTAGCTTGACGTGCTAAAGCTCCGGTTTCCAAGGTAATCGTGTGTTCACCGTATTGAAATGTTTTTTTAATAACTTTTATGCTCACTAGAATATTCCTATATTTAATATTTATATTTAAAAAAGGGCGACAAATGTCGCCCTTATGAAAAATGATTATTTAAAAGGGCTTTTAGCCACGTAAGTTAAGGCGAGTGATAAGTTGTGTATACCTATCTATACCTGTTATTTTTAAGTATGCTAACAGTTTACGCCTTAAATTAACTTTACGGATTAACCCCTGTCTTGAATGAAAATCTTTGGCATGAATTTTGAAGTGCTCTGTTAACTTGTTGATGTCAGTGGTTAACAATGCAACCTGCACTTCGACTGAACCTGTATCGGTATCTGAATTACCGTATTCTTTAACTAGCTTTGCCTTTTCGGCTGCTGATAATGACATATTATTCACCTATATTAAAAAATTAAAATATTTATAAAAAACACCTCTTTAAAACCGCTGTCATTTGCAGAATTTAAAAGCGATGAAAACCGAAGTGCATTATATACTTTCTGGAAGAGATTTACAAAGGATACTAAAGAAAGTGAACAAGAAAGTGAATAAAACATGCAATAAAAAAGTGCAGTATAATCAAATACTTACAAAAAACATACAAAAATTTCTATTTAAACCACTTCGGATTTGCGTTCCCGATTAAGCAATGCAAGCACTGCCTGTTTTGGCGATAACGATTCATACAAAATACGATAAACTTGTTCAGAAATTGGCATTTCAACGCCAACTCGCTGCGACACAAAATGCACCAGCTCGGCATTGGCAATTCCTTCTATGACTTGATCGATAGATTTTTCCGCGGCCGCCCTGCTTTCTCCTTTACCAATGCAAAGTCCAAAACGCCTATTGCGCGACTGGTTATCTGTGCAGGTTAAAACTAAATCTCCAACGCCGGTCAATCCCATAAAGGTTTCCATCTTCCCGCCCAAAGCAATTCCCAAACGCGTAAGCTCTGCTAAACCTCTTGTGATAAGCGCAGCCCTTGCATTAGCGCCAAAACCCATGCCATCAGCAATACCAACTGCTATTGCTAAAACGTTTTTAACAGTTCCGCCAACTTGTACGCCAAAAAGATCGCTGCTTGTATAAACTCTAAATGCATCGCAGTGAAAGTAATCGGCTAAATCCTTGGCAAAAGAAGTATTATTTGAAGCGATAGTAACCGCCGTTGGCAAACCTTCCGCCACCTCGCGGGCAAAAGTAGGACCAGATAAAACCGCCATCGGCACATCGCCAATTATTTCCTTTACTGTTTCATGTAACAGCCTTCGTGAAATATCAAATCCCTTCGTTGCCCAGGAAATTCTCGCATTTTTAACTAAATGAGGCTTTATTGATTCTAAAGTAGAATGAAAAACATTGCTTGGCACTACTAGCAAAATATCTTCAATTTCCTTAATCGCTTTTGCAATGTCAGTATATAAGTAAATATTTTCAGGCAATGAAATTCCCGGCAGGTAACGCGTATTCATTTTATGCGTTTCCATGTCTTCAATTTCTTCCTTGAAAAAACCCCACAGGTTAACAGACATGCCATTGCGCGCCAAAACGATAGATAACGCTGTTCCCCAAGAACCGGAGCCTAAAACTGCAATGCGTTTTTTGGTTTTTTCTTGTGACATTTTTTTATTTGCTATTTTTCTACGGTACAAAAAATTATTCGGCTTTGCAACTTATGTGATGTGAATTAAGCCAAGTTATTTGACGAAATGGCTCGCCCTCGTCCCTCGGGCTGCGCTTTATTTTCGTCAAATAACTTGGCTTAATTCACGCGTTGCAAAAAACCCATACCACAAATCAAGTCAAAGAAGAATTTTTTCGCTCAAGATTGCCCAAAAACGGGGGTTACTAATTAGTACTGGAATGCTTACTCCTTATCTGTCTTTTCTTTTGCAAGCTGCTGCCTGTACATGTCGTCAAAATTTATCGGCGGCAAATAAAATGGCGGAAAAGTTCCACGGCCAACTAAATCAGAAACAATTTCTCTTGCATATGGATATAAAATGTTGGGACAAAAAGCTCCCTGCATTTGTTTTAACTGATCTTCAGTAAAATTGTTTAGAGTGAAAATTCCCGCTTGCTGCAATTCCACTAAAAACGTCGTCTTATCACCATTTTTTATGTTAACAGCCACTTTCAATGTTATGTCATAAACGCCATCTGTAATCTTCTCGCTTTTATGCCCCACATTGAAATCAACGGTCGGCTGAGTTTTGCTGTTAAGATCTTTAAAACACGCTGGAGAATTCGGCGATTCAAAGGAAAGATCTTTTGTATAAATCCGCAATATTGCGAATTCCGGGTTTTTTCCATGCTTTTCTTGCTCTGATGATTTACCTTCATTAGCTGCATGTGTGTCATGATGCGTTGGTTTTGTCATAAATTCTCCTTAAAATTATTTACTTTTTCACTAAGGGAAAAGAAGCGTTTTTCCACGCCGCCAATCCGCCTGATATGGTATAGAGTTTAGAAAATCCATGTTTTTGTAGTTTTGCTCCTACAGTAACTACCTGAGCTTCATCTCTTCCCGCAAGAATAATACTTTTGCCTTTATGCTGTTCTATTTTTTTTAACATTCCTTCAAAATCCGAAGGAACAACATGAATTGCATTCAAAATGTGACCGGCATTAAAAGCATGCTGATCCCTTAAATCAAAAACGATAGCGTCTTCGTGATTGATTAAATCAACTGCTTGTTGCGGAGCTATGCGCCTTATCCCCTTTATATTTCGCCTGGTCTCTTCAAATGCAATAACCGCCAAAATAGCAAGAAGGGCCAACCATAGAAACCAGTGATTTTTTGCAAATTCAATAAACTGATCCATAAAATTTCATTTAAATTTTGATATTAGAAACAATTAAACCACAACCGAACAAAAGCTGCAATCAGGAAAAATCGAGAAATTTTTAGCCATTTCCCATAAATTCATTTTTTTGATATAATTTTAAACACAATCCTACACGATGCCTCTCGTTAATCATCTTGGAGCAAAAAAATGATGACTCAAATGGAAACACCGCTTTCTTCAAATCGTAACAAAAACAAAATTTTTACTTTATTTATTATATTTTCTGCAGGTTTAGGCGGAATTTTGTATGGTTATGATATAGGCGTCATCTCCGGCGCACTGCTTTTCGTACAAAAAACCATTCCTATGTCACAAAGTGAAACGGGATTTATCGTTGGCGCAGTTTTAATGGGTGGCCTGGTAGGAACATTGATCACTGGACCTCTGGCGGACAAATTTGGGCGGCGTACCATGATTTTGGCAGCTTGTGTCATTTTCATAATAGGAATTATTCTTATTTTAACCGCAAACAGTTTTGTAACGCTTCTTGCAGCAAGGCTTTTTCTTGGCGTGGGAGTTGGCGTCGTTGCAGTAGCTGTTCCTTTGTATTTAACGGAAATTGCCCCAACGAAAATCCGCGGCCGCAGTGTTACTATTTTCCAGCTATTGTTAACTTTTGGTATCCTGCTCGCTTATTTTGTCGATTTGATATTTACTCCTTCAGGCAATTGGCGCGGCATGTTTGCGGTAATTTTGATTCCAGCCGCTGTTTTATTCATAAGCATGCTATTTCTTCCGGAGACACCTCGTTGGTTGCTTGCAAAAAATCGCCATGCAAAGGCAGAAAAAATACTGGGTAAAATTCACCATCATTCGGAAATTCAAAATGAGCTCGCACAAATTGTAAACAGCTTCAAAAAAACAGCTTCATCTAGCTGGAAAGCATTATTTGCGCGCAACTTATGGTTGCCACTTTTTGTGGCATTAGTAATTGCCGCCTGCAATCAATTGACTGGAATAAATGTTTTGCTTCAATATGCGCCGATTGTGATTAAAGAAGCTGGCCTTGATTCAAATATGGGAACCATGTTTAGCACTGTCGGCATTGGACTTATAAATTTTATTGGTACTATTTTGGCATTGTTTTTAATAGATCACTTTGGCAGAAAGCGTTTACTTGTCATCGGAACTTTAGGAATAATAATTGCATATTCATATTTGGCATTGTTACCGCACTTTCTAGTCCCTGGAAAATTTGCAGCTGAACTTACAATTGCCGGATTTTTTGCCTTTATTTTCTTTTATTCTACCGGTCCCGGGGTTGTCGTTTGGCTTGCTATATCTGAGCTTTTACCAACTAAAGTCCGCGGCCAGGCTGTGGCATTGTGTTTATTTGTAAATTCTCTTGCCGGCTCACTGTTGGCAACTGTGTTTTTGCCAATAGAACATAAAATCGGCATGTCTAATACCTATTGGATGCTTACTATTTTTACGGTTGTTTACTTTTTGACCGCGCTTTTTTTACTTCCTGAAACGAAAGGCAAAACCTTGGAAGAGATTCAAGAAAGTTACAATTCATGATTAAAAAAATAAAATTTAGAAAATGAAACAGAAAAATATTTACATCGGTGTTGACGGCGGCGCTTCAAAATGCAAAGTTTTGATCCAGGACGAAAATGGCAATTTTATAGGCGACGCATTGGGCGGTGCCACAGTAATAAAATTGTCAGCAGAAAAAGCCTGGCACACAATAGTTGATACTGTAAATGAAGCGCTGCAAAACACAGGAATTGATTTACATGACAATAATTACAATTTTCATATTGGCCTTGGATTAACTGGCTGCGAAATTCCTGAAGCTTGTCGAAAGTGCGAAGCACTAATGCCCTCTTTTTTTAGCTCCATGCGATTAAAATCTGATGCTTATACTGCATGTTTAGGGGCGCATAACGGCAAAGATGGAAGTATTATTAGCATTGGAACTGGAGTTGTAAGCGTACAAATCCTGAATAATAAAATTTCGCAAGTAAGCGGCTTTGGTTTTCCACACAGTGATGAAGGCGGAGGTGCCTGGCTTGGCGTGGAAGCAATCCGGGAAACTTTTAAATGTGAAGATGGCCGATTTGATAACAAAACTTCTCTTACAAAAGCTATTATGCAAAAATTTGATAATAATTTAACTAATCTTATCGTATTTGCTAACTCTGCAAATTCAACAAAATTTGCAGAGATTGCACCTTTAGTAATTAACGCATTACAAAATGATGATCCTATCGCTTTTAATTTAATCAAGAAAGCTGCAAAGGAAATCGATCTTATTGGAAAAGTTTTAATTAAAAAATCTGCGCATTTACCTTGCGCGTTACTTGGCGGCCTTGCGCCATTTGTCGAACCATATTTATCTTCAGAATTACAATCTATAATCATAAAACCACAATTTGATGCCGCTTATGGCGCAATTTTAATGTTAAAAAAATGTATAAAATGACAACTATGGAGCAAGAAGCGCGCGAAGCTCCGAAAATAGTCGCGCGACAACTACAGGAAAACGAAAAAAACATAATTGCCTTATGTAAAAGATTAGTGCAAACCCCACCGCCATTCGCTGTAACAATCGGCAGAGGCAGCTCTGACCANNACTTCCTCGGGAGCGCCCTCAGTGATTTCCATTTATAAAGCAAATTTAAACCTAAAAAATTCGTTAGTTATAGGTATCTCACAATCAGGAAAAAGTCCGGACATTTGCTCTAAGATGGAAGAAGCGCGTAAAAAAGGCGCAACTACGGTTGCTATCGTAAATGACACAGACTCGCCCCTTGCGAATTTTGCTGAATTTGTAATTCCGCTACACGCAGGAAAAGAAAAAGCTGTTGCTGCCACAAAAAGCTACATTGCTTCGTTAGCTGCTATTGCACAGTTTGCAGCAATCTTTACGAAAAATCAGTCTTTACTGCAGAGTTTAAAACAACTTCCTGCAATTCTCGAAGAATCCTTAAATATGAAGGAAAATTGGAATAACGCAATCGCGAAATTCAGTAATGTACAAAAAACATTAGTAATTGCACGCGGCTTTGGCTATCCAATAGCACAAGAAGCAGCGCTTAAATTCAAAGAAACCGCATCAATACAAGCTGAAGCTTTTAGTTCTGCCGAAGTGCTGCATGGCCCATTTGCATTAATAGAAAAAGGCCATCCATATCTAATCTTCGCGCAAAATGACGCCTCGCTTAAAGGCACAATTGAGTTGATGGAGAAAATAAAAAAATTAGGAGGAAAATCGATTTTAGCATTAGCAGAAAATTGCATTACTGATGAATTACGGTGCCTTGCTCATCTTATTCTTCGACTGCCGATAAGCATAAATCCTATTTTAGATCCAATTGTTATTATTCAAGCCTTTTATCCAATGGTAGCCAAATTAGCTGTTGCACGCGGGTATGATCCTGACTCTCCAACTAATTTGCAAAAAGTTACAGAAACAATGTGATAAAATTTTATAACTCAGTATAATAGCTGCATATAATATTAAAATAAATAATGAACATAGATAATTATCAATATAAATTATGTACATACATCAACCAGAAATATTACAAAACCTTACTGGCGCTTCTCAAGAATCTGTAAAAGCAAGACTTGAAGAGTTTAAAGCGGGTAATTTTCAGAAAGTACCTCTTTCTCCAGAAATACGAGAACTCATTAGAAGGTGGCTTATAATAAATTCTAAAGCACCAACAAGTGCAATGCAAACGATCCCGGAAATTACTCTCAAAACAAACAGGATTGTATCTTTGATAGGAGAGCTATTATTGTTGCGTGCATTGGCGAAACAAGAAAATCAAACTCCTCAGCAAAGATCCATTGCGGAAATCGAATTAAGAGTGGAAATATCTCTTTGTATAATTTATTTATTAGAAGAGTGCTATAAAAGTTTTGATGCAAGCGATCTTGCTCAACTTGCATTACTCCATCAGGCTGTGCAAACGTTCTGTGAAACAGAGCCTTTTTTACAAAACTACTGGAAGCAAAAAACACAAAACCAAAAGCCACTATTTTTAAGCCTTTTCAACCTTTTTATGAAGAATGAAAATGGCAGATTAGCTAGCCACCCACAACCAAGCAGTGATATTAATCGCTACAGAGGATTTGCAGCAGCATTTGGCAGCTTCCCGGATGCTTTGCTACTTTTAAAAGATTATTGTTATATACCAATAATTCTAATGCAACGCAATATCCCCCTCCCGGCTAGCTTTGACATGGATAATTTATTAAAAACGTCTACACTTTTAGCGAATGTCCATGGATCTGTAGGACATTTAGCGCTGGCAATAACTCATTTTTTCGCAAGTTGCTATCATGCAATCTTAGCAAAAAAGAAACCAACTTTTGCAGAAGATCGGTCTTCGTACATAGATCAACAAGTAAAACAAGCAGAGCAAGTAGATAAAATTATTGAAAATTACGCACTATTTATAAAACATTGTGCTATTGCTAAAGCTCTAGATAATGAGCCAATAAATTCTGCCTACAAAGAAAATGCGTTTTCCGGGGGAGATGTTTTCAAAGAATTCAATCGATATTTATGCAGTGACCGACAAGATTTAAATAATATTTTTTCTTCCTGGGAATATATTGTTGACACGTTTGAAGAGATACGCCAAAAATGCTTCCCTGATTTAGAATTACCTAAACCCGAAGAAGGGAAAAAAATGCTTGCAAATGCTGAAAGGGCAATACAAACAGAATTACCGCAAATATTAGCTACGCTTGAAAGCCAAATACCTGAAAAACCATCGCAACTAGGCATATAAAAACCTTTATTTGTGGCTAACCTCCTCTTTTTTCGCTTGCCTTACAAAACCGTTACCAAAATTATTTTTCTAATTTTCTCTTAATTATTAGGTGCTATAATTGTACTATGAATTTTTATTTTTAATAATAATTTTTATTGCATGATTTCTCAAAATTTAATAAAACATATAATAAAAAATACTATTAAAATCAAATGGTTACAAAAAATGCCGCAATATCTGCTGCTTAAACTTTTGCAGATTGAGGCTTATAAAAATTGTAACTTGTTAAATAGATAATAAATCCGAGATAAAAATGTTTACAAAATATCAATATATATATAAAGGGAAGACACATATATGTGACATGACTTGCGATCCTCCTAAGAACTTTATTAGCCTCCAATTACTAAAACAGGACTTAGTATCAAGAGCAATACCTGAATGTACTGCAAAAGTTTTTTTACTCAACGAACAATCATTAAAAAGTGACAACTGCACTCTCAAAATAAGCGGAGATGAAGAGGAACTCAAATTATGGATAAGTACGTTTAGACCTTTTTTTGCAAGGGAATATCCTGATAGGTTAGAAGGATCTTTGCTTCCTAATGAAAGTTATAAGGTTACTTTGGATAAAACCGGGAAAGAATTTCCTTTTACTCTCAATCAGGAAAAAATTAATAAAGCCCTGGCAAAAAAACCTGAATTCTTTGAGATTAATAGGCGTATACAATCGATTCCCACAAAAGGATTAAAGTTTTTTCTGGAAACCTTAAAACTACTCTCATCTTTTAGAAAAAATCTTGAATCAGAAGCTCCGTGTTACATGGAATTATTTTATATGAAAAAAAGTG
>PLMI01000003.1:0-440 GCA_003142435.1 Coxiellaceae bacterium
CAAAATTGCTTGCAGCTAATCAGCAAACAAACACAGACCCGATAGAGTTTGTTGATGACAATGACATGGATAATTCCGGAGACGGGTTTGAAGGCGACGGAACCTATGAGAACCCATATAATCAATTAAATCAGGACGTGATTGATAACATGGGGGTGCCAGTAGCAACAATCTATGTTGAGAGTGGCGCTTACTCTTTGTATAACACTACGAATGATAATAATATTTTAGAATTGCCAACTGACTACTCTATCTATGGGCGAACAAATAATTTTATGAATGCAGCAACAGGAAATAATCGCCCGGAACTTGATGGGGAGATTGATGTTTATGGCAATAGTACCATTGATTCGGTTAAGGTAATGAATGCTGGCAATCAATGGGCTGGTATTGTTGTTTTTCCTGACGCCAATGTTACTTTAAATAATATCGTTGTTGGA
>PLMI01000003.1:455-3149 GCA_003142435.1 Coxiellaceae bacterium
TAGGTGCCAATAATGTTATTGGTGCTTCTGAATCCGGTAGCGATGGTAACGCCATAGGAATTAATATGTCCTCTCGTACTTCTAGCAGCACTGTTAATATTCAAGGTAATAACAACACGATTTATGGTACAAATACCGCTGGCAGCAATGCTTGGGGTATTTACATCGAACAAGAAAGTACAGGAAATGTGAATATTTTCTCTGCGAATAACACAATTTATGGTGAAGCAAGCGGCGATGGCCAGGAGGGAGGGTATGAGGATTTCGGTTATATAGTTGCGGGGATTTTTAGTGATTATAATAGTATAGCTACTGTTAATATCCTTGGTAATAATAATACAATTTACGGTTCTGATTCCATTTCCAATAGCTATCAGGATCAAGTTGCAGGCATATATCTTTCTGGGGGGGATTATGGCTATGACGGAATCGGAACGGTAAATATTTTATCAATGAATAATAAAATTTATGGCGAAAACAAATTAAGTTCTAATGTAAATGATAGCTATGCCTATGGTATATATTTAGAGACCGTAAACAATACTTTGAATATTAGCGGCGATAAAAATAATATATATGGAAATAATTTCAATGGATATGCGGCATATGGTATTGCTGCATACAGTGACGGGTACACAACTAATATTACTATTAGTTCTGATGGAAATGTTATATCAGCTTCTTCGACAACAAATGATGCATCATTTTCTTCCGATCAGGAAGTAGCTGGTATTTGGACCGACGGAAACCTCTCAGTAACGGGTTCTAATAATACTATTAATGCCTATACGAATACATCATACAATTATGTTAATGGAATTGATTATGAAGGTAATGGGAAACTATTGATTGCAAATACTACAATAAATGCAACAAATGATAGTACAAATGGTGGCAGTGCCATTGGAGTATTAATTAGTCCCTATCAACCCACCAGCGTAACCTTGAACAATAATACAATTAAAGTAAGCAATGCCTCCACAGCATCCGGAAGCGAATCGAGTGGAATTGATATCGAATCAAGTAACACAAATAGTTTTACTATCGAAGACAATGCCTTCAAAGTTACAGGAGGAGAAGTATCGTATGGTATTTTTAGTGCTAACCCTATTGGAAGTAAAAAATCCACATGGATTAGCGACAATACTTTCAGCGGCGATATAACCAGTGATAACAGAGTTTATGATGGGGTTTAATTGCAATATTTACTGATTTTTAAATTCGGTAGGCGCAGGCTTTAGCCTGCGTTTTTTTAATCGCAATTCTGCACACGCTAAAGCCAGCGTGTTACCGGTTAGAAATTTACAAATTAATTTTTTTATCCGCCGTCGCAGAAACCCATGAGCGTAAGCTCATGGATGAATGCAACATCACGCAATGTAGGGTAAGAGAAATCGCGAAATGCTTCCTCCTTCGCTAAAGCTATGGAGGACAAGTTGGCGGATTTCGCCAAAGGGAAGATACCGCGGACGTAAGCCCGTGGAGCTTCATACAAAAACGCGCAAATACGGATTATTCAATTTTCCTTTTTACTGGCACAACTTTATAAACTTCAATTTGATCCCCCGTTTTTACATCATTGTAATTTTTTACGCCAATGCCGCATTCTATTCCTGCGCGCACTTCGTTAACATCCTCTTTGCCGCGGCGCAGCGACTCTAGTTCGCCATCAAAAATCACTACATGATCCCGCAGCACACGCATCGGGTTATCTTTTTTAACGACGCCCTCTAAAACCATGCACCCTGCAATTGACCCAAACTTGGAAGAACGAAAAACTTCACGAACAGACGCAAGGCCGGTAATTTGCTCTTCAAACTTTGGTGCTAACATACCGGTCAAAGCTGCTTTTACGTCATCGACAAGCTTATAAATAATGCTGTAATAGCGTAATTCTATGTTTTCTTTTTCTGCTAATCTTCGGGCGGTGGCATCAGCGCGTACGTTAAATCCAATGACAATGCCAAGCGAGGCCATTGCCAGGTTGACATCTGATTCAGTGATAGCGCCAACACCGCTTGCTATAATTTTTATTTTTACTTCTTCAGTGGCCAATTTGTTTAATGCATCAGAAATAGCCTCTGCCGATCCCTGAACATCTGTTTTTAGCACTATGTTTAGAGTCTTTATTTCGTCCTTTTTCATGCGCGCTAAAATATTTTCAAGTTTGGCTGATTGCTGTTTTGCTAATTTTACATCACGATATTTTCCTTGGCGAAATAGCGCAACTTCCCGTGCTTTCTTTTCATCTTTAACGGCGATGATTTCGTCTCCTGAAGCAGGAGTTCCCGAAAGGCCCAATAATTCGACCGGCAATGAAGGACCAACATTTTCTATTTTGACACCGACATCATTGATCATTGCTCGTACTTTGCCATAATGTAATCCGGCAAGAACGATATCACCAGTGTGAAGTGTTCCTCTTTGGACTAAAATGTCAGCCACCGGGCCATGTCCTTTGTCCAGGCGTGACTCAAGAACCACTCCGCGCGCCGGACAATCCACTGGGGCTTTTAACTCCAGCATTTCCGCTAAAATGGAAATTGATTCTAATAGTTTATCGATGCCTGCACCTGATCTTGCAGATACAGGAACAAACATGGTATCCCCGCCCCACTCTTCTGAGACAACTTCATATTTAGAAAGCTCAGTTTTAACTCGTTCCAAGTCGATGTTTGGCTTGTCTATTTTATT
>PLMI01000173.1 GCA_003142435.1 Coxiellaceae bacterium
CGCAGCCGCAAACACTCCCATTACCCAGCCTTGAGATTGTGCATCAACAGCATTGGAAAACAACGTCAACAATGCGACATAGTAAAGTGCTCCGCCAATACTGGCTGGTATTGCACTAAACCAAATCAACAATTCGTTGTTGAACATTGCCAATATAACCCCAAATGCAGTAAGCAAAAGTGAATAACAAGTGAGTTCTTTAGTTGAAAATAATTTGCTCGCTATTCTAATTATTCCCAAAAGAGCTAGCGCAAATAACACGCCCATATACGCCATGAAATGTCCGATTTGCACTGACTCATACTCAAAAGCATTTATCAAATGCAAAGGCATAAATTGAAAATATAAACTCCATCCGGTTTCTGCTAATAAATATATGACGGTTAATTTCCTTACTTTTGCATTGCTAAATGCAGAAATAAAAATATCCCACCCTTTCATCAAGTACATTTTACGCTCTGCTTTTGAAAAAAAAGTTTCTTTGAAAGTAAAAATTAAAGCGCTGGCGTTAGCAAAAGCAAGAAGTCCTGCGACAATGAAAGGCAAAGTAAATCCATAATACAAAACTATGGATGGGGCAGCTAACCAACCAGCCATATATGGCCCCAAAATAAATCCCAGGCAGCTGGCAAATGAAATCAGGCTAAGATGCACAACTTTTTTACTGGCTGCGCTCATATCAACAATGGCAGCTTGAGCTAAAGACTGGCTTCCGCACATAAATCCTGCAATTGCTCTGCCTGCAATTAACAATGTTAAGCTTCTAATAATGATGCCCAAAGCACTTAGAAAACAACCGAAAGCTGTACCGTAAAGACATAGCAATAAAACTTTTTTTCTGCCAAGATGATCTGACAAATCTCCTAAAAATGGAGCGCCAAATAACATAAAAAAAGAAAAACTGGCGACGACAAGGCTGTACCAAATATCTCTAATTACTGTTGTATCTCCTGCGTAAAGTAATCCGCTTGATGGCTCCATAAATAATGGGCCTAACAATGGCAGTACCAATCCCATGCCCATAGCATCAATAATTAAAACTAAGAACAATGATGCCGTCTGGCCGAAAGGTAATTTAACTTCGCTAACACTAGAGTTATAACTCATAAACAAAATCTCAAAAAATAACAGAATTAAAATTCATTGCACATTCACATATAAAATATAGATTTTTTCAAAAAAACACAATCTATTTCTATGCTTGCTAAGAGCTTTTTTGAGTCGGTGCAATTTAGCTGCAACCACAATAACGGGATGGAAAATATGGAATGGTATGTTAAAATAACATAGTAAATNNTAAATAAAGCCCCGGTGGCACAGCTGGATAGCGCAATCCCCTCCTAAGGGATAGGTCGGAGGTTCAAATCCTCTCCGGGGTACCAAATCTCAACGTTTTTTTACAAAAATCAACCATAAGGATTTGCAATACCGAGTTTTTCCATAATTTTAATTTCTAAGCTCTCCATAGCTTTCCTTTGCTTTGCTGTTTTGTGGTCAAAACCTAAAATATGCAAAACTCCATGCACGGTGATGTGCGCAAAATGTGATAAAAGCTCTTTATTTTGCTCTTTGGCTTCTTGAAAAATTACCGGCGCACAAATTACTAAATCTCCTAGTAATATTGTTTTATTTCCTATGTGAATCGATCCCAACTCGAAAGAAAGAACATTGGTTGCACAATTTTTTTTGCGATAAAATTTATTTAACTTTGCGCTTTCTTTTTCATCAACAATCCGAATTGTCATAGTTAATAGTTTATTTTGAGAAGTTTCATTCATGGCAGCCAGGACCCACTTCTCAAACTGTTTTACTTTAGGCAGTTTTTTCTTTTCTTTCTCAGCAATCCTAATCTGTAAATGAACTTCAGCTAGATTTTTCATTTTCATAAGCTTCGATAATGCGTTGTACTAATGGATGGCGCACCACGTCACAAGGCGCAAATGCTGTTTGGTTTTTATTATTTTCTTATTAGCAATTTTATTTTTCATGTTTAAGTAAAATTTTTTTTACAAATGGAATTGTTAATTTCCTCTTTTCTCTTAAAGCCGCATAATCTAATTCCTTTAGAAGAGAAAACAAGTACGCATTATTTCGCGGAAAATGATTCACTAAAAAAAGAGCGACCGCACTGGACAAATCTAAGCCAAAAAATTGTGCCCGCCTCTGCAATGCAAAAACTTTTTCTTCATCCGCCAGCGCACTAATTTTAAACACAATGCAATTCATAACTCGAGATTTAAGATCAGGCAACAAAAATTGCAGGGAAAACGGGGCTTTATTTGCTGCAATTATTAATCGGGTTTTTTTCTCAAAAATCCTATTGTAAAAAGAGAAAAATGCCTCTTCCCAAACCCGATCACCAACTATTACATCGAGGTCATCGACGCAAACAAGGTCATGACTTTCTAATTCGTCAAGTACAGATGGAGAATGTTGCTTTAAATCAGCCAAAGGAATATAAACTGCTGTTAAATTGTTATCTATAAGCTTGCGGCAAGAGGCAATCAATAAATGGCTGCGTCCTGAACTTCCGCTCCCCCAAATGTAAATTAATTTTGAAAAATCATAAGCTAAAATGCTTTGCAAAGTGGAGCACACTTCCTTATTGCTTTCATCATAGAAATTATCAAATGTAAAATCGTCCTTAATACATAAATCCAAAACCAACTGTGTCAACTCACTCATTTTTACTGTTCCAAGAACCTGTAATGAAAGTAAAAAT
>PLMI01000039.1 GCA_003142435.1 Coxiellaceae bacterium
GTTTATTTAATCAACCACAGTAATTTGATTTTATGCAATAGTAATAATCTTTCTGGAACTGCCGCCGGCGGTACCTCCACATCTGCAGCTGAAGCAAATGCTTACGGAATATATAGCAATATCTCTGCGATAACAATCAGCGGTAATAATAATGCAATTACTGCAACTGCAAATGCTGGTAATACTACGGGTGATTATTCTTATGCTGGTGCATATGGATATGGGTTATATACTTACAACAATAGCACTGTAACAATCAGCGGCAATAATAATGCAATTACCGCAACTGCAAATGGCGGTAATACCACAGGAAATTATTCTTATGCTAGCGCAGCTGGGGACGGTTTATATGCCTATTACAATTGTACTGTAACAATTAGTGGTAATAATAACATGATTACTGCATCTGGAAATGGCGGTAATATCACTGCCAGCTCATTTTATACAGGTCAAGCTGGATCTACTGCTGTAGGATTAATTGCCGACACGGACTCTGTAGTAAATATATCCGGCAACGGTAACATCATTAATGCAACGTCTTCCGGAGGACAAATTAATAATATTAAAGATTTTGGAATTGCCTATGGTATGGAAGCATTAAGTTCCACAATCAATTTTGGCGGCAACATTACAGGAACAAAAATTATTGTCAATGGCAACAGCACATCGACAGGTATTTATGCCAATGATTCTTCACTGCAAATAAATGGAACAACTAATACAAATTTAAATGAATATAATAACCTGATTTCCTTTACAAAAGGACAGACTAGCGGACCCGATGGTTATAAAATTGATTGGATTGGCACTGGGACTTTAGCCTGGTAGAACTCTACGATTTAAGTATAAATGTAGTCTTTTTTCCCACACTCCTTGCGCGGCTTTTGCTCTGTAAGTATAATTAAACGCATCTTATTTAGACCACCGTCGCAAGGAGAAAGTAATGAAGAAAAATCATCCAATAAAAGAAAAAGACAAAGCTGAAAACTCATTTCAAAAACGTCTCGATGCCTATATGGGCTTTGTGGCCGAAAAATATTATTCACTTTACGGCCAAAACAAAGAAAAATTCAACGAATTAACAGAAATAATCAAAGAAGCTTTTGCACAAAGAAAAGACGCTTTACGCCACAAAGACCTGGAAAGGGAAAATCACCAGGATTGGTTTTTATCGCAAAAAAACGTCGCGATGTCGCTTTACGTTGATTTATTCAGCGAGACCTTAAACAACTTAAAATCAAAAGTAAATTATTTAAAGGAGCTGGGAGTTAATTTTGTTCATTTCATGCCTCTTCTTAAAACAAGGCAAGGCCCGGATGACGGCGGATTTGCGGTAAGCAGTTATTCAGAAATAAATCCCAAACTTGGCACGATGCAAGATTTCGAAGAACTAAACGACATCATGCGCAAAGAAGGGATTGCGACTTGCATTGATTTTGTTGCCAATCACACTGCCAAAGAACATGAATGGGCAATGCGTGCAAGAGCCGGCGAAAAAGAATATCAGGATATGTATTACATGTATGATAGTTACGATATTCCATCACAATTTGAAAAACATTTGGCAAATACTTTTCCTGAATTAGCTCCCGGCAATTTCACGTATCAAAACGACATCCACAAATGGGTATTTACAACTTTTTATGAATTTCAATGGGATTTAAATTACAAAAACCCAAATACGCTAAATAAAGTGATCAAAGAAATGCTGTTTCTTTTAAACCGCGGCGTAGACGTAATACGAATTGATGCAATAAGGCATATTTGGAAAGAAGTCGGCACTGATTGCTCCAACTTGCCGCAAGTACACGTGATTGTTGCCATAATCAAAGTAGTCACCAGCATTGTCGCGCCCGGTGTAATTTTTTTAGGCGAAGCAGTGACCTCACAAAGAAATATTTTAGAGTATTTTGGCACCAAGCAAAACGGCTGCGAACTAATGTACAACGTAACTTTGATGACAAGTTTGTGGAGTTCTCTTGCAACCCGCAATGTAAAATATATGCAGCATTGCATGCAAAACAGCCCAAAATTGCCTGAAGGCGTTGCCCTGGTAAATTATATCCGCTGCCACGACGATGCCGATTTTATCATTGAAGAGCACGAAATTCAGTCGCTTGGCTTAAGCTCTTTTTGGCACAAACAATTTTTAATAGATTTCTACAAAGGTAGTTTTCCAGGAAGTTTCTCCCGCGGTGAAATTTATTCTTATGACGAAAGAACCAGAAACGCTAGAATTTCTGGTACTTTAGCATCAATGTGCGGACTTGAAAAAGGTTTGTATGAGCATGACAGGTTTCAAGTCGATTACGCTTATCGCCGAATTTTGCTTTTGTATGGTGTTTTACTTACCTTTCACGGAATTCCGCTTATTTACAGTTGCGATGAAATTGCAACTCTTAACGATTATTCTTATAAACACCATCAAGAAAAGCGCATAGATTCACGCTGGCTGCATCGCTCAAAATTCAATTGGCACAAAGCAGAACTGCGCCATAATATGACGACATCGGAAGGTGTTGTGTTCAACGGTTTAAAAAAGCTTATTGCCATTAGAAAAAATGAGCCGGTATTTCACTCTGCAATTCCAATTGTAACTTTCGACACCTGGAATCACGGAGTTTTTGGCGGTTTTAAAAAACTTGAAGGCGAAACTTTTGTGTTGCTGGCGAATTTCACGGAGCATTATCAATATATCGACGTCAATGCTTTAAAAAATACAGGATTTAATGGTTTGTTTACAGATCTAATACAAAACCAGGAGCTAAGCTTAGAGTCGCAAAATATTTATTTAAAACCATATGAGTTTTTGTGGTTGAAACAATAAATAAAGACCTGGGAGCGAATAATTTGTTTTATGAACTCGCAATACCGTGATTGATAAAATTATTACTTATATCGAATTCAGGTTATTTAGTTAGCGGCGCCTTTGTCGCGCCTGGCTGACCATTTCCAGAAACAGGAGGACTTCCGACAGGACCCGCATCAAATGCTGGTAACGGTGAAGGCTCTGCAGTTTTTTTGAGAGGTTCTGCTGTTTTTGGTGGAACTGGAAAAATACCCGCTGTTCCAGGCGCAGATACTTTTACTGCTGATGCCTTTAGTTCTTGATGCAGACGTTTCACCTTATCTTCCAATGGAACATCCCTCATTTTACTAAAATCAACGGCGTTGTCATCAATTTGAATACCTTGCAAATTGGCATCATCTTTAACAATTGTAGAAATTGTGCTCCTAATCTCTGCTTCATCATGGGTTGCATGTCTAGAAGGTCGCCCGCAACAATAAAGAAATTCATCAATTTGTTTTAATGCCTGTATTTTAGTTTTCCCAATCGGTGATTCATCAAAAATCTCTATTGCATCAAGAGGTGTAATTATAGCAAACACTCTATTTTGACCTCGGGGTAAACTACCTGTTCTTATGGAGGCATTTAGTATTCCCAAAACATCATCAGCAGAAAACAAAGGAGAAATTCCATCCTCTTTTTCTTTACATTTATCCAATAATTTGGTTAATGTTTTTTCTGCAATATTTTTTACAGTTTCCCTCATTTTCTCTTCAGTAGAATTTGGATGGTAAATACCCAAACCGGATACTGCTAACGAAGCACCATTTGCATCTGTTGAAGAATTTTTATCATAGAAAAATTGCGCCCTGGGCTTTTCTGCTGCTGCAGCAGGATTATCTTCAGGCCTAGTCTCTGTAAATACATCAAATGAAAACACAGGTGAAGCTGGAGCTTTAGGAGAAGAATCTTTATTAGGAGATACAGCAGCAGAAGATGAAGAACTATCTGGCTGTGGCGCAGTACCAGAAAGAGGCTCAGTGCCAAAAGATGGTGATAATGGCTTAGCTGCTGCTTTCGATGGATCTGAAGTTTCTGAATGAGATAGATTATCTTCTGTTAAATCTATGGGTGATATTTTTTCATATACTATACATCCTTGGGTTTCTAACTTTTGATTTATTTCCTGGGGTAAAAAATTGAAATCTTCCAATTTCAATTGAATCTCGCACCCTGTTGGTATAACTGTCTTAGTCATCATATCTAATCTAGTTAGATCTGTAATCGTGAGACCCGCTCTTTTTATGTACTTCTGCAATTCAGAAAAATATCGCCGGCCATCCGCCATGTCATCCGGCTCAAAAATTAATGAAAAGGTCGAAGGATTTTCGAGAAGTTCAAATCTTTTTGGCATCCCAAGTGGCGGTGTTAAGTGTTTATTCAACTCACCCGTCAAAACTGCTCCTATTCCCTTTGCGATTTCTTCGCGGGATTTTCCACCTGATAAATTAAAGCTCAATGGCTTCAACAATTCTTTTTCTTTATTTTCTGTCGTAGGTCGTAACATAATTCACCGATATAATTTATTAAATGATTTTTATCTGTTAATTCGTAGAGCTAACCATAAATATAAAACATCACAATATTTTTATAATTTTAGTGCATTTTCTAAAAAAATGCCGCATTTTACCTACTTTTCTGGTTTATTTGCGAAAAATTTTATAATAAATCGTAAGTATTTGATTTTACTAATATTTTTTATTACATGTTTTTAGGCAAAATTGGTGATTTTCATCCTCGTAAAAATGAATAACCCATTTTTATGTCAACTCATGGTTATGATAATATATGAGTCACGATGAACGGACTTTTACGGATAGCTTTAAAATTATTAGTCGCTGATAAAGGGAAATTTTTCACTCTCATAACAGGCATTACCTTTGCTGTTTTTCTGATGATGCAAATGACATCGACTTTTTCCGGAATAATCAAAAAAACATCTTCTGATATAGAAAATATTGGCGCAAAAATGTGGGTAATGGATAAATCCGTAAAAAGTGCCAGAGATAATTTTCCTTTACCAAATTATATTTTGGATGCAGTGCGCAGTATCAATGGTGTGAAATTTGCTCTGCCTATTTATTTTGGCAGCGGCAGCGTAAGGCTAAGTAGCGGCACATATCAATCCGCGGCAATCATTGGCCTTGACGACACGACGCTTTTTGGCCGGCCACAAATGATCTCCGGTGAAATAAGTTCAATTTACAATGACGATTCTTTTCTTGTTGTAAAAGATGCTGACTATGTGAAACTTAACAGCCCGAAAATAGGAACGGTATTTGAGGTAAACGACCATCGCGGGGTAGTCACGGGACTTGCCAAAACTGCCTCAGGTGGAATTTTTGGAACACCAACACTTTACACAACATATAATCGCGCTATTAAAGACTTGCCGACAACGCGTTTTACAATTTCTTATGTTTTAGTTGAACCTAATAGCGATAAAGACATCGAACACATTCGCCAAGAAGTCGACAAGCTATCATATCTAGCTCTTACTAAAGAAGAATTCATCACTAAAAATGCTGATTATTATGTTTATAAAACAGGAATTGGCACTAACGTTTTGATCATGACAGTGATAAGTTTTATTATTGGATTATCAATCGCGGGACAAACTTTTTATACTTTTGTTTTAGAAAACTTAGAAAAATTTGGCGCACTCAAAGCTATTGGCGCAAAAAAAAATGAACTAATTCAAATGTTGCTATTTCAAGCGGGTATTGTCGGTTTTCTTGGCTACGGGTTTGGCGTTTTTCTTTCATCAGTTTTAATTGCCCTCGCAAAATTGCACATCCCAGATTACGCATCAATTGTTACTTTTTTAAGCCTTAGCGTATCATTTATCATGGTAATCATCATTGTTGCTTTTTCCAGTTATATCGGTATAAGAAAAGTAATCAAAATAGAACCATTTGATATTTTCCGGGGTTAATATACTCCTCGCAAATAGGATCTCGGGTTGTCGCAGATAGACCCGAGCAGTTTGGAATTTACGCTAGGCGGCGAGGAGAGAGCGACAGGAGTGTATATTTACATACATGACTGTCGCGAACGATGAAGCCAACAACGCGTAAAACCAAAATGCGAAGGGTATAAATTGATTCTACAAGCAAAAAATATAGTCAAATGGTTCGGAGAAGAAGACAATAAAACTTACGCTTTAAGAGGCGTTAGCTTGAATTTGAAGTTTGGTGAAATGCTTTACGTTGTCGGCCCTTCAGGATCCGGAAAAACCACACTTCTTAGCATTATCTCAGGAATTCTACGGCCCAACGAGGGCGAGGTAATTTTTAAAGACAAAGTTATCTGGCAATTAGATGAAGATGCTATGGCAAATTTTCGACTTTATTCTATTGGCTTCGTGTTTCAAGATTTTCATCTATTTCCACTTTTAACCAGCCTTGAAAACGTTGCCATTCCTTTGCTCCTGCAAAGAAAAAGTTGGGACGAAAGCCTTGCCAGAGCCGAAAAATATTTAGAAATAGTAGGCCTTAAGAACAGAGAACATCTGGAGCCGCACAGGTTAAGCATTGGCGAACAGCAACGGGTTGCTATTGCCAGAGCAATAATTTCTGAGCCAGAGTTACTTATTTTCGATGAGCCCACTGCGTCTCTAGACGGCGACACAGGTAAAAAAATCATTTCTTTTGTTAAAGAAAATATCTTGAATGAAAAACGCTCTATTATGATCGTCACGCACGATGATAGAATATATCAATTTGCCACTCGCGCATTGCGAATTGAAGATGGTAAAATAGCCGGCGAGATGGAGACTCTAAATGAAAGTTAAGCTGTTATTTATAATAGCAATCATTGGCATAGCATTAGGACTTATCAGTGTTTTTGTTTATAACACTACGTTAAAAAATTTGCCTCCCGTTTCCGTCAATTATAATCCTTACGAAAATGGCGTTTACGCCACAGGAATTTTAGAAAGCAATCAAAAACACGGCGACAACATCAACATTTTTCCGGAAGTTTCAGGAAAAGTTATCGCAATTTATGCTGAAGATGGGCAGACTGTAAAAAAGGGTGATCCTATACTTTACATTGACGATTCCATAGAAAAAAGCATTGTAGAGAAAGATAAAGCGCAAGCCATGGCGGCTTTTTCATTATTACAGGAATTAAAAGCAGAGCCCCGCAAAGAAAACCTAGACGTAGCAAAATCACAGCTTGATTATGCCGATGCCAATTTAAAAAATGTCCAAGCACAATTAGACAAAATTCAAAAAGCTTATACCCTTGATAAACAATCAGTAAGTAAAAATGATTTAGATAACGCAATTAATGCCGTTGCCATCGCCAAACAAAACCTTGCTGTTGCCCAAAACCAATACAACTTAGTTAAAGCCGGCGCCTGGAGCTATGACATAACAAATCAAACTAATCAATATTTAGCTGCAGTAGAAACATATCTATCTGATAAAGCACTTCTCGATAAATACTTAATAAAAGCGCCAATTGACGGCGTTGTTTTGCGAATCAATACTGCTACCGGAGATTACATCTCCCCTGCCGGCTCTTATGGAACTTTTACACAAAACATGACTCCCGTTTTAGAAATGGGAGTTGTTGAGTCTTATTTGGAAGTAAAATGTTTTCTAGATGAAATATTAACTCCCAGATTGCCTGCGCCTTCCAAAATGGAGGCTAAAATGTTTATTCGCGGTGAAAATAACAAAAGTGTGCCGCTCGAATTTGTCAAAATACAGCCTTACACAATTCCCAAGATCGAGCTATCGAACGCAACACAGGAAAAAGTAGACGTCCGGGTTTTGCCTGTAGTTTTCAGATTCAAAAAACCAAATGATATTAATTTATATCCGGGGCAGCTGGTCGACGTTTACATAAGGGGCAAAAAATGAAACAACAGCAGAGCCCATTCCAGGAAACGCTCGCTTTTGGATGCTTTTTTGTCAAAAAACTCTTCAAAATGCTCACATATGTAACTATATGCTGCGCTTTCTTATCGTTTTTTGACAAAAAATCATCTCAAAATCGAACGTTTGCGACGTTACGAACATCTGGTCTTAAAGATTATAAAATAAATCGCATTTTGCTGGGAATATTGATTTTAAGTTGCGTGACAAGCTGTACTTTATACACCAAACCAAAAATCGATCCAATCCCTATTCCCAAAGAATACAAAAATAAAATTAAAGCTAATAATCGCGATTTAAAAACAGCCTGGTGGCAAAACTTTCATGATCCAAAATTAAATAGTCTCGTAGATAAGGCTTTAAAAAATAATCTAAACTATCAAATTGCCATCAAAAACATAGAAATCGCCCGAACATTTGTCGATGAAAACTTTTCTAATTATTTCCCTCAAGTAAACCTAAACTATAGTTCTGAAAGAGAATTACTCTCAAAAAATTCTTTTACCACAGCACAAAGTGCATTAACAAATAACAGGGGGTCAAGCGCCAGCCGCAGGTTTAGTTTGCATCAACTAAATGCTTCCGTTGCTTACCAAATGGATTTTTGGAATCAAATAGGAAATAGTGTTAATCAAGCAAATGCAGACACAAATGCACAAGCGGCAAACAGCGATATCGTGAAGCTAACATTGATAAGCGACGTAACTGATACTTATTTTCAGCTGCAAACATTCAATGAAATATTGCAAAACTTAAAAGATCAATACCAGGTTTTAAATGAAATTACCAAACTCACAGATAAACAATATAAAAGCGGTCTCATTAATATCGAACCAATCAACGATGCCAAAATTCAAGAGGATATAGTCAAAAATAATATTCTTAATTTCTCTAAAAATCAGGAAATTTTAAAAAATACTTTGGCTTATTTGCTTGGAGAATTTCCTGAAAAATTCAACTATGATGTAAAAAACAATTTAAAGTCGCGTGATTTTACGCAATTAATTCCCGCTGGCATTCCTTCACAAACTGTAGTATTACGGCCAGATATTGAGCAAGCTTTTTACCAAATACTGTCCTTCGGTTACTTGGAAAAACAAAACATTGCCAATTTTCTGCCGTCGTTTTCTTTAACGGGAATGTATGGTTTTGCGAGCAACAATTTTGAAAACTTTTTATCCAATAGCAGCAGTACCTGGAATTACGGCATAAACGCTTTGATGCCGGTTTTCAACTATAAAAAATTAAGCAGCCAATACCAACGTTCTAAAATACAGTTTGATGCGGCAGTTTTGAATTACAAAAACGTAGTTATCAATTCATTTACCGAAGTCGATAATGCTTTATCTTCTTATAAATTAGATTACACAGCATATAAAACTTATCAAAAGACCCTTAATTATTCCAAAGAAAAATATTATTCAGCAAAAGCTCAATACAATGCAGGGCTTGTAAATTACTCATCCTATTTAAACTACAAGTTAACTTACCTACAAGATCAATATAATTTAACAAGTCAACGATTACTGGTTTATGAGGATATAATTCAGATTTACAAATCATTGGGCCTTGGACTTTCGGGTAATATCTAAGATACCTGCCAAAATAGAACGCTTCCATCGGGACCTGAGGTGTTATACCATTTCCCATTTAATTTTAGACAAGGCGCGCATGAAGACGAGCAGCGGAGCATACTTTTAGGTATGTGCGCAGCGATGTCGAGTGCGCAACGCAGTATAAAGTTAAATGGGAAATGGTATTATCGTTGTTTTTTCAAATCCCGGTAAAAGTTTTCATGTACCCCTAAAGCTAACAATAGCCGTTCCGCTTCATTCCATTCATATGCTAATAACATTTCTTGACGAGATATTTTAAATTTGTAAACAAAAACACCAGATAAATCACCTTTTTTTTCCTGACCTATTTTAGGATTTTTAATAATATCTCGAATTGCATTATCGACATTAAATTTTTCTTTGGTATGAAGTTTTTTGTAGCTTCTTTTAAAAGTTGGCATTTGCCGAATAACTATCTCAATCACTTTCTTCCTCAAAATGAAATGGTTCAGCTAGTGATTTATCAAGAGATTTGGCGACAATAATATCTTTTATCATTTCAATGGGCAGGTCTGGGTTATCTAAAGCACATTTCCCTATCCTGGCCCAGTATTCAATTTGATGAGGAATAGAACGAAATTCTGCTCGTGCAATTTTTTTAGCATCATTATAAATTGTTTCATTAATTCGTATAGGTATGCCCATAATACACCTCTGTAATATTAAAGTATCTATTTGCTACATTTGTAGTTTAGCACACCGAAACTTTTTTTGCAATATTTTAAATATATAAGTAGGATAGTAGGATTCAAATTTACATGGCAATAACTATATGTCATCAATAGATCAGTCATCAATAAACCAAATGATTTCAGCAATAAACCAATCTATAGTGCCTCAAATTGTTACAATTGTAATAAGCATTGTATTAAGCGCTGCTGCCGGATTCTTTAGTGCTGTTTATAAATCTGGAAAATATATTCAAATTATAGAAGATTTAAAGGAAAGGGTCGCCAAAAATGAAGAAGAACTGAAAAATCAAAATAAATTACTTATTGAATGTAGTATAAAAATTGAAGAAAGAACTAGTAGTGCATCATCCTTTTACACTAAAAGAAAAAGTCCTGTATCTCTGAATGATAAAGGAGAGGAGTTATTGAAAAAAAGTGGTGCTGATAAATTTGTATTACAAAATGAACAGGAATTAATTCAAAAAATTAAAGAACAAAATCCAAAAACGGCGTTTGATGTGCAAGAAATTTCCAAAAAAGTTGTTGAGTCTTTAGCAAATGATGAGCGATTTAATACTTTCAAGGATTTTGTTTATAAAGAAGGTATAAATTTAGAGCCGATTTTCACAGTTATGAGCATATATCTTCGTGATATTGCGTTACCTTTATTGGGCTTTGATTACACTCAAATTGACAAAACCGATCCTTCGCAAATATCCTGAAATATTTTTATTATTCTATAATAAATTTCACACTGACACACTACCGTTATTCAATGTAAATTGTCAACCCCCGCTAATTCTATGTTAAAATATTCATTTACAAAAAATCTTTGAACATAAAAAATGCAAACTGAAATCAGAAAATTATTAAATAACGCAATCGTGAAACTTCAAAATGGACAAGTTTTCCCTCACGATTTATCACAAATAAATTTCACTGTGGAACACAGCAAAAACAAAGATCACGGCGAATACGCAAGCAATATTGCCATGGTTTTAGCAAAAAACTTAAAGCGAAAGCCCATAGACATTGCAGAACAAATAGCAAAAGCTATTGCCACAAATGAAAATATCAAACATATTGAAATTGCTTCCCCTGGTTTTATCAACTTTCACTTATCAGATAATGCTTTATTTTCACTTGTTAATACGATTATTAAGGAAGGGGAAAAATTTGGTCGCACCGACATTGGCGCTGGAAAAATGGCTTTGGTCGAATTTGTTTCAGCTAATCCAACGGGCCCTTTACACGTAGGCCACGGCCGCGGAGCGGCTTTTGGCGCTGCGGGCGCTGCTGGCGTTGAGGCCATGGGCTATAAAACTGAACGAGAATATTATGTAAATGACGCGGGAAGGCAAATGCATATTTTGGCTTTAAGCGTTTGGTTACGTTATCTAGAATTATCTGGAGAAGAACTGCACTTTCCTGAAAGTGGTTACAAAGGCAAATACGTAATCGAAATTGCGCAAAAACTACGTGTAGAGTACAAGGAAAAATTCATATGTTCTGTGTCTGACCTTTATAATGATTTGCCTGCAGATGAAAGTGATGGGGGCGATAAAGAATTTTATGTCGATGCCATGAACCAAAGAATGCAGCATTTACTTGGCAAAAACGATTACCAAACAATTTTCCAAAGCGGTTTAGATACCATTTTGGCCGACATCCGCGAAGATTTAGAAGAATTCGGCGTAGTTTTCCAGGAATGGTTTCTTGAAAGTCATTTAGTAAAAGACAANNGATAAAGATGACGCACTTTGGTTTCGCGCAACAAAATATGGTGACGAAAAAGACCGCGTGTTGATTCGCGCCAATGGTCAACATACTTATTTTGCAGCTGACATTGGCTATCACCTAAATAAATATGAACGTGGCTATGACCTTATAATTGACGTTTTCGGTGCTGATCACCACGGTTACGCGCCAAGAATAAAAGGCTTTATTCAAGCTATGAATTTGGATTTGGAAAAACTAAAAATTTTATTAGTTCAATTTGCTATTCTTTATCGCGGCAAAGAAAAANNGTCAACTCGAGGCGGTGAATTTGTTACTTTGCGGGAACTGCGCGAAGAAGTTGGCAACGACGCATCGCGATTTTTTTACATTATGCGCAAAAATGACCAACATTTAGACTTTGATCTTGAGCTAGCGAAATCAAAATCAGCAGATAATCCAGTTTATTACGTACAATATGCACATGCGAGAATTTGCAGCGTCCTTGCAACCGCTTTAGATAAAGATATGGAATATGATGAAGAAACAGGTTTCGCCAATCTAAATCTTTTAGAAAAAGAACAGGAAAAAAATCTGCTACGAAATATGCTGCGTTACAAAAGCCTATTACAAACGGCAGCTTTAAACTTCGAACCGCACCTTTTGGCGCATTATTTGCGCGATTTGGCAAATGATTTACACACTTATTACAATGCCGAACAATTTTTAGTAGTTGACAAAAAATTGCGCAACGCGAGATTAAGCTTAATTACTGCAACCAAACAAATGCTGGCCAATGGTTTGCATTTATTGGGTGTTTCAGCACCTGAAGCAATGTAATATCAATCTGTAAAAATAAATTACTATTGTTTTTATTGATTTTTTGTAAGT
>PLMI01000022.1 GCA_003142435.1 Coxiellaceae bacterium
TAGCCCCTTCGCATATATCTGCTCTTATGTCAGGAGTGATGCTTAAAATTGCAATTTATGGTTTTATTCGATTTTGTTTCGTATTCTTACCAGCGATGCAATGGGAATGGGGCGTTATTGTCATTATTATTGGAACCATTTCCGCACTTATAGGAATTTTATCTGCCATAACACAAAATGACTTAAAAAAATTACTTGCATATTCATCAATTGAAAACGTCGGAATAATTTTCATAGGCCTTGGCCTATCGATAATTTTCCTTGCCACCAATCATCCAATTTTAGCAACTTTAGGTTTAATAGCTGCGCTGTACCATGCCCTAAACCATGCAATATTTAAAAGCTTATTGTTTTTGAATGCAGGTGCAATTATTCAGCGGGCTCATGAACATGACTTAGAAAAAATGGGCGGCTTAATCCATAAAATGCCCCAAACTGCTTTATTATTTTTAGTCGGGTGCATAAGCATAAGTGCTTTACCTCCTTTTAATGGATTTATTTCTGAATGGCTTACTTTTCAAACTGCTTTACAAGCGCCTATATTGCAAAGTGGTCTTTTAAGAATTCTCATTCCTGTTGCCGCTGCACTTTTAGCATTGACTGGAACGTTAACTGCTGCGTGTTTCGTGAAAGTTTTCGGTACGGTATTTTTAGGAAAATCGCGTACGCATCATATACTGCATTCACATGAAACCAGTGTTAGCATGCGTTTTGCCATGTTAATATTAAGCATACTCTGTTTGCTTTTTGGAATTTTCCCTAATTTTGTCATAAATATATTAAACCGAATTACTTTGGAATTATTGCACAACACTCTTTCCAATACAGACGTAAACCAATTCCTCTGGCTTACTCCCAAAACAAACAATATAGCATCATTATCTACAATTTTAATAATGATAGGCATCATTACAGGTTTATGTTTAACTTATATTTTAATAAAAATCATATTAAATAAAAAATTACAAAATAAAAGCTCTCCTCCCTGGGATTGCGGTTTTGGAATGCTGACGACCAAAATGCAATATTCAGCAACAGCCTTTGCTATGCCTATCAGAAAAGTTTTCGCTCCAGTTTGGAAAATAGAAGAAAACGTTATTACTAAAAATAACGAAATAAAATATAGTCTGCAGATATATGACAAGATATGGTGTTATATATATAAACCGCTAGAAACATTACTTAATAAAATATCTCGTTTAACTGCTCGTATTCAAGGAGGTAATATAAGAATTTATTTATTATACATACTCGCTACTTTACTGATTTTACTTTGGGTCATTGCATGAATATCCTTAGCACATATTTATATCAAATAATAATTAGCACCTTGTTTTTTGTTTTGACAGCGCCATTTCTTACTGGATTAATAAAATGGCTTAAATGTCAACTGCAAAATCGACAGGGTCCATCTTTATTTCAACCATATAAAAACTTAAATAAACTATTTCGTAAACAGGTAATATTACCCAACACAACATCTTATATTTTTCGCGTTACGCCTTATGTTGTTTTTGTAACTACACTAGTAGCAGCATCTTTAATTCCAATAATAGCAGTTCATGAATCGGCGTTTGCTATAGGTGATGTGATAGTTTTAGTAGGACTTTTTGCTGTAGCGAGGTTCTTTCTGGCGCTTTCTGGAATGGATGCAGGAACAACTTTTGGCGGTATGGGATCGTCCCGTGAAATGATGATTGCAGCGATCGTAGAACCAGCTCTTTTGATAGCTTTTTTTACTCTTGCAATGGTATCAAATAGTACTGATATAAACGTAATTGTCACGGAAATAAACAATCATCATATATTTTTTCGGCCATCGCTTATTTTTGCAGCTTTAGGATTTGCAATCGTAGCGATAGCTGAAACAGGCAGAATACCGGTTGACAACCCAGCAACTCATTTAGAATTAACGATGATTCATGAGGCTATGATTTTGGAATATAGCGGCAGATATTTAGCCTTAATTGAATGGGCATCGCAAATAAAACTCATGATTTACGCAGTCTTGTTAATTAATCTTTTTTTTCCATGGGGCATTGCAACTGATTTTACATTCAGTGCACTTTATTGTAGTTTTGCAGCATTTGTTTTCAAATTGATAATTCTCTGCATTATTTTAACAGTTGCAGAAACAAACTTGGCGAAATTACGTTTATTTCGTGCTCCATATTTATTAAACATAGCTTTTTTACTTTGCTTATTAGGAGTGTTGAATCACGTCATTTTAGAAACGTGAAAAAACACTCAAAAACATGTAATAAAAAAATGTAGTAAAATCAAATACTTACAAAATTTATATAATTTTATGCAAGTAGACCTAAATTTGTTAATGCAATTACAATTGTTGATTTCAGCACTAATCCTGCTCACAGGATTTGTTTTACTAATGAAAAATCGCGTTTACGGACTAATCAATACTTTTGCCGTACAAAGTAGCTTATTAGTCGCCGTGACTATTTTAAAAGCATATACAACGGCTAATACTGAATTGTATATTTCTGCTTTTTTAACGCTAATTTTAAAAGTTATATTTATTCCTTGGCTGATGCGCCGCTTAGTTGTAAAACTAAACATCCGCCATAAAGTTGCGGAAATTCACCATCCTTTTTTAATTTTAATCTTTGCAACCATTATAGTTCTATTTTGCTATTACTTGATTACGCCACTAAAAACTCTATCGCTGTTTGTAAACACTAATGTTATTGCTGTTGCCATGTCAGTCATGCTTCTTGGCATGTTGTTATTGATAACCCATCGCAAAGCCATATCGCATATTATCGGCTTTATGTCTATGGAAAATGGCATTTTTTTTGCTGCACTAGTTTCGACAAATGGCATGCCCATGACCGTTGAACTTGGCATAGCATTTGATGTATTGATTGCTACTATTCTATTTGGTGTATTCTTTTTCCACATTAGAAGCAGCATTGACTCCTTAGATGTCGACCGCTTAAATCTGCTGCGCGAGGATAATGAATGATGGCTTACTTTCTTCAAAACCACTACTTGCCAATTTATTTGACGCTAGGTTTTCCTGCAATAGGCATATTGTTTATGGGCATTTTAGGAGATAAAAAAATTGCCGAAACCGTCAGCATAATCCTCTTGGGATTAAGTTTTTTAACAACTATTTTTCTAATATTTAATTTTTTGACATATGGCAAATTATTTTCTCCCGACAAACAATTTTTCGTTGACGGATTTAACGCTGTTTTTGTTTCTCTAACAGCATTCATCGGCACAACCACTGCTATATTTTCTCGAAAATATATGCGGCATTCTCTGGAACACGGGCGCATCACCAAAAACTTATTGCGCTTGTATCATACAATGTACCAAACATTCATGTTTGCTATGTTACTAACATTGCTTGCAAACAACATTGGATTGATGTGGGTAGCAATGGAAGGAGCAACGCTAGCTACGGTGTTGTTAGTAAGTCTTTATCGATCTCCGGAAGCAGTTGAAGCTGCATGGAAATACTTCATTTTATGCATCGTAGGAATTGCGCTGGCCCTATTCGGCACGATTTTAATTTACTTCTCTGCCATACAAGTAATCCCAGATCCAAAAGCGGCAATCTTCTGGAATGTCCTGCATGATAATGCCAAACAATTAAACCCGACTATTTCAACTCTTGCCTTTGTGTTTTTGCTTGTTGGATATGGTACAAAAATAGGGCTTGTTCCCTTGCATAATTGGCTGCCAGATGCACACTCTGAAAGTCCAGCGCCAATGTCTACCCTGCTCTCAGGTTTGCTATTAAATATAGCCTTATATGCCCTGGTAAGGTTCAAAATTCTTGTTGATATAAATTTAAATAACAACTTGCCGGGAAATCTTATGATCTGTTTTGGCATTCTATCATTTTTACTAGCAAGCATTTTGCTGCACCGGCAAAACAACATCAAAAGGTTATTTAGTTACTCATCAATCGAGCACATGGGACTCATGACGTTTGCATTTGGCATTGGCGGGAAACTAGCAACGTTCGCTGCTTTAATTTACATGATTNNAAAATCCGTAATTTAATAAAGTTAAATCCTAAAGTTGGCTGGTTACTTTTAATAAGCTGCCTGGCTATATCTGGATTTCCTCCTTTTGGGATTTTCACTAGTGAACTTTTACTAATTGTAGCCAGCGTCAAAATATCTGTTTGGTTTGCAGTTATAATTATCATAGGAATGATCATCGCCTTGGCTGGCTTATTGCATAACATACAACCCGTCATATTTGGGGAATCAGCCTTAAGTGCAAAGCATGATCTAAATAAAGAACCAGCTATAAACAAAAGTGTTTCTCTTATCCCAGTAGTTTTACATTTAATTATTGCAGCGATAATGGGTGTATATTTGCCTCCTTATTTGACTGCTTGTTTAAATCAGGCAGTCAAAGTAATAACTCCTTAAACATATCCTTATGCCGAAAAGAAGCGATTTTTTTAATAAATTCAAAGAAAATTTTTCTAAAAAACCAATTACCTTGGCAGTGCTTAGTTCATATCCACTGATGTTAGTACCGAACCATTTATGGCTTGAAATAATTAATTTCTTCCACAACCAAAAGGCACGTTTTGTGGCGATTTTCGCTAAAGAAAATCAAGATACATTTAGCATAACATCTTGCTTTGAGGCTCATGGGATTTATTATTTTTTGCGGACCAACTTAGATAAAAATAATCCGTCATTGCCATCGATAACTCCTGTTTTTTATAGCGCCAACAGAATGGAAAGNNAGTTGGCAAGAAAATGAATACCCTTTACGCAAAGAGTTTAGCAATTGTACTGCCACAAAAACAGAAAAAATACCGCCGGCTGACACTTCTTACGCATTCATAAAAACAGAAGGCACAGGAGTGATAGAAATTCCTGTTGGCCCGATACATGCGGGAATTATTGAACCAGGGCATTTTCGTTTTTATGTTGCTGGCGAAGACATAATTAACCTTGAAGAACGATTAGGTTACACGCATAAAGGAATAGAAAAAATTGCTGAGGGTAGAAATGAAAAGTCGATACTTCGCTTGTCGAATCGGATTTCTGGAGATAGCCCTGTTTCATATTCTTGGGCTACAGCAAAGGCAATGGAAGATATGGGAAAAATAAACATTTCTGAGCGGGGATCTTTTTTACGTGCAATTTTAGCTGAGCGTGAACGCATTGCTAATCACCTTTGGGATGTTGCTTCTATATGCAATGACGTCGGCTTCTCTTTTGCTTACTTTCAGCTGGGCCGTTTAAGGGAAATTATGCTAAGCAATAATTACGCATTTTATAGTTCACGGCTGTTAATGGATACAATTTGCTTTGGCGGTACAAACCATGATTTAAACTGCCATGATATATCGGATATGCTTGATGAGGTATCTTTACTTAAAAAGGAGTTATCTGAAATCTATCCCGTCCTTGAGGAAAATTCATCGCTACATGATCGCCTGAAAACAACAGGCATTTTAACGCATGATACTGCCATAAAGCTTGGAGTCCGAGGATACATTGCCAAAGCATGCGGCATAAAATACGATGTTAGAGTAAATGCTCCATATTCACCTTATAATCAATTTAACATAGAAATTCCGTTTTTTAATACTGGAGATGTTTTGGCAAGAGTAAAAGTCAGAACTAAAGAAATTTTAGTATCGTTAGATTTACTCATTATGCTGTTAACTAAATTGCCGGATGGCGAAGCGTGCCTAGATACTTCTAACATTAAACTTTCAGGCGAAGCCATAGGTCTCATCGAAGGGTGGCGCGGCGAAGTTTTTGCTTACATCGCATTTAGTGATGAGGGAGTCGTAGAAAGATTTTTTATTCGGGATCCAAGCTGGTTTAATTGGTTAGCGTTAGAACAATTAATGCATGGGAATATAATTCCAGATTTTCCTGTATGTAATAAATCAATCAATAGTACTTATTCAGGAGTGGACTTGTAAAAGATTTTTTTAAAAAATTATGTTAAAAACAATACGAAAAATATTAAAAGTTGGACTGGTCTCAAAGCCAATAGACAAAAAACAAAAACTTACTGCTGATGAATTTGAAGTTTTTGGCAATCGCTGTCAGGAAATAATAAAGGCTAAATTCAAAAGCAGTCTAGCCATAAGACATATAGATGCAGGCTCTTGCAACGGTTGCGAATTAGAAATTCACGCATTAAACAATGCAATTTACAGCATCGAGCGTTTTGGTATTAAATTTGTTGCTTCTCCCAGGCATGCAGATTTATTATTGGTAACTGGACCTGTTGCAAAACATATGGCTCACGCATTGCTTACAACTTATAATGCAGTTCCTGACCCAAAATTAGTAATAGCAGTTGGAAACTGTGGAGTCAATGGTGGAGAGTTTGGCTGTTCATATGCTTCATTAGGATCTGTAAATAAAGTTATTCCAGTTGATGCAGCAATTCATGGCTGCCCCCCTTCCCCATTAACTATATTAAAAGGAATTTTAACTATTTTAGAGAGAATGCAAGAACATGCAAAAAAATAATATTTCCATTTCTGCAGGTGAAGCATCAGGTGATTTACATGCTGCTAATTTGGTAAAAGAAATTAAATCAACTAATCCAGAAATAAAATTCTTCGGCATGGGCGGATCATTAATGCGAGAATCAGGAGTTGAAATATTATTTGACTTCACGCGATTGGCCATAGTCGGCGGCACAGAAATTCTGTTTCATTTCAAAAAAATCTTACGGGCCATGAGCATCGCAAAACAATTTCTCAAAAATAACCCGCCGAATTTAGTTATTTAGATTGATTATCCAGGCTTTAATCTGTGGCTGGCACAAAAAGCAAAAAAACTGAATATTAAAGTTTTATATTACATTAGTCCCCAGGTTTGGGCATGGCATAAAAGCAGAATCCACAGAATAAAAAAATACGTTGATTTCATGGCCGTAGTACTGCCTTTTGAAGTGGCGCTTTATGAGAAGGCAGGTATTCCAGCAGCTTTTGTTGGCCACCCGCTTTTAAAAGTTGTTCACCCGACAATGGATATTCATGAGGCAAAAAAATGTTTTAATATTAAAGAGGATGATAAAGTTGTGGGACTTTTTCCAGGAAGCAGAATAGCAGAAATTAAACGTTTGCTGCCCTCAATGCTGCAAACAGCAGAATTACTACAAAACAAATACCCAAATATCCAATTTATCATCCCGTTAGCGTCATCACTGCAAGAAAATGATTTAGAACCATACCTAATCGACACAAATTTAAACATAAATATTGTAAAAAACAAAAATTATGACGTAATTAGCATTTGTGATGCAATTATTGCAACATCAGGGACGGTTACTTTGGAGATTGCGCTTCTAGCTGTTCCTATGGTAATAGTTTATAAAATGTCTTCCATAAATTATTTTTTTGCAAAAAGATTAGTTAAAATTCCATTCATTGGCTTATGCAACATAATCGCAAATGAAAAAATTGTAGAAGAGTTAATACAAAATGAAGCCTCTGCGAAAAACATTTTTTCTGCGATAGACAAAATTTTACAAAACGAAAATTATCGGATGGAAATGATTGGCAAATTACAGCAAATAAAAAGCAAGCTGGCATCAGTAGAGCAAAAAAATATTAAAGATATTGTATTGCAGTTGATGTTAGAGAAAAAGTAAACATCATTACAATTAGCATATTCATTATATAACCGGAATTCGACACAAGCATTTAACAGTGTATTGAAATAAAATAAAAAAAATAAACAGCCGCGTTTTATGCGGCACAATAAAAGCTGCGAAGCAGCCTAGATTGCAATAGCCCAGGGTAAAAACGCGTGTTTTTCGCGTTTGCAACCCTGGGTGAAATGAGATCGCAAAATTAAAAGCTCTGTAAGAGCGAAATAATTATGTCGAATTC
>PLMI01000133.1 GCA_003142435.1 Coxiellaceae bacterium
GTTTTTCCCAGCAAGACGGAAGGCCTTCTGTCGATGTTCATTTAGGAGGCGGCGGCGAAAGCACATTTCATAGAGTGACTTCTGAAAATGTCGGTAAGCCTTTATCTGTTGTTTACGTTGAAACAAAAACAGTAGAACAGGTTGTCAATGGCAAGAAAACTTACGTTAGCCATCCAGAAGAAAGGGTCATTAGCATTGCCACTATTAATTCNNTTGGCAATAACTTTGAAATCACCGGATTAAAAAACGCTAAAGAAGCCCAGGATCTAGCTCTTTTGCTTCGTTCAGGTGCTTTAGTTGCGCCGGTTAATATTGTCGAAGAGCTGACAGTTGGGCCAAGCATGGGCAAGGCCAATATTCATAAAGGCCTTATTTCAGTTATTGTCGGTTTTGTGTTTGTAGTTATCTTCATGGCGTTTTACTATCGCTTTTTTGGTCTGGTTGCTGATATGGCGTTGCTTTTGAATTTGATATTTATTGTCGCTGTATTGTCAATTTTGGGGGCAACGTTAACGATGCCCGGCATTGCAGGTATTGTGTTGACAGTTGGTATGGCAGTTGATGCGAACGTTTTAATTTACGAACGCATTCGTGAAGAATTGCGCAATGGCGTAAGTCCGCAGGCAAGCATTTATGCGGGATATGAAAGAGCCTTGACGACAATTATTGATGCTAACGTTGCAACTTTGATCGTAGCAATTGTTCTTTTCGCATTAGGATCGGGCGCTGTAAAAGGGTTTGCTATTACGCTTACCATTGGTTTGGTTACGTCAATGATAACGGCGATTGTGTTCACACGAGCTGTTGTGAATTGGTATTATGGCAAGAAGAACGTTAAAAAACTCTCAATCGGAATTTGAAGTTCCCAGGGTTACGCTCACNNTTGGGTTGCTCTTTCAGAGCAAAAATAGAGGTAATTGATTTTTTGTAGGGGCGACCGGCGGTCGCCCGTTGTATTGATCGCGTTTTTTGCGACCGCAACCCTGGGAGCAAAAAAATATTGACATTGTATCTAGGTTAAATTTATGGAATTTTTTAGTCACAAAACAAAAATAGATTTTATGGCACAGCGCAAATGGGCAGCGCTGTTTTCCTCTGTCTTGTTTATTTTTTCGATTGTTTCTTTATTCGTTAACGGACTTAATTTTGGTCTTGATTTTACCGGGGGAACGCAATTTACTTTTGTTTATCAGGCAACACCTGATCTTAATCAAATCAGAACCCAAATGGATAATGCGGGTTTTAAAGAAGCTGTAGTGCAAGCTTACGGCACTTCAAAAGAAGTGTTAATTAAATTAAAAACACATAAAGAATTAAGCCCGCAGGATTTGTCTGCAAAAGTTAAAAGTACAATTTCTGATGCAACACTGCAGCGCGTTGAATTCATTGGTCCGCAAGTTGGCAAGACATTGGTTACGGATGGCATTTTGGCGATTGTCATCGCACTCCTCGGCACTATGATTTACATTGCCTTGCGTTTTGAATGGCGTTTTGCAGTAAGTGCCGCGCTCTCTCTGATTCACGATCCAATGTTGATTTTGGGATTATTTTCCTTCTTTCAACTTGAATTTGATCTAATAGCTTTAGCTGCAGTTTTAACTGTAATTGGCTATTCACTAAATGACACAATAGTTGTTTACGACCGGGTGCGTGAAAATTTTCGTAAAATCAGAAAAGCCACTCCAGTTGAAATTTTAAATTTGTCAGTTAATCAAACTCTATCCAGAACAATCATGGAGTCAGGCTTGACGTTTTCAGTTGTTTTTGCACTTTTCCTTTTTGGCGGGCAATTGCTGAAAGGGTTTTCTTTGGCGATGATGATCGGAATTGTGATTGGTACATATTCATCAATTTACGTTGCTGGTGCGTTGGCAGTAATGTTTGGCTTGAGCAGAACAAAACTATTGCCGTCCGAGAAAAAAATCATCGATAATATGCCGTAAAAATATGGATATTTCCCATGATAGCTGGGGTTGACGAAGTAGGGCGAGGGCCTTTAGCAGGGCCAGTAGTTTGTGCTGCAGTGATTTTAGATTCCAAAAAGCCAATATCTGGACTTCGCGATTCCAAAACGTTGTCGCCAAAAAGAAGAGAATTTTTGTATGAGAAAATTACAAAAAATTCATTGGCTTTTGCTTTTGGTCGTGCAGAAGTTTTTGAGATAGACAGCTTAAACATTTTCCAGGCAACTTTGCTTGCCATGAAAAGAGCCATTTTGGCTTTGCCGCTTAAGCCTATGCAAATTTTAATTGATGGCACACATTGCCCTAAAATCGAAAATGCAACTTATTCGATGAAGGCAATTATTGGCGGCGATGCAATTGTTCCTGAAATTAGCGCAGCTTCAATTTTGGCAAAAGTAACGCGGGATAAGGAAATGGTTGATTTTGACATAATTTACCCTGGTTATGGCTTTGCTCAGCATAAAGGTTATGGTACAGAATTGCATTTTGCAGCGCTAAAGAAATATGGACCAACACCGATTCACAGGTGCTCTTTTGCTCCAGTTTCCGATTTGTTGGAAGAATAAGCATGGCAAAAAGCCCGCTAGTATTGTCATTCCCGAATGATTTTGTCGGGAATTCAGATTTTCCTAGGGGCGACCGCCTGTCCATCCTCCGTAGCAATTGCAGTTGCTTCAAATAGACTCATGCAAAAAGCGACTACTTGTGTTATAAATTTGCACTTAAACTTACTGCGGAGGACGGATCGCCCCTACGTATAAAAATATGAGTTTGAAAAATTTTAACAAAATAAAAATAATAAAAATTATAATAGCTGTTTTAATTATAGTTTGTCTTTGGATAGCAATTGAGTGGGTTTCTTTTTTACAAACTCCTCTTGTTCCAGAAGGGGAAAAATCTGTCGATTTTGTTTATCTTCCGGGAAAAACCGTAAAATCCCTCGCTTATCAGCTTAAAAAATCACACGTTTTACAACATCCTGAGATGTTTGTAGCTTTGGCTGAATTGAAGGGAGTAACACTGCAGTTGAAAGCGGGAGAATATCGCATTGATCCCGGAATGAGGCCGGCAACTTTGATTAACAAAATGGCAAAAGGGGAAATGCTAATTCATACTTTTACCATAGTCGAAGGCTGGACGTTTAAGCAATTTATTGCGGCATTAAATGAAGAATCGGCATTAACGCATACGCTAAAAGGCGCAAATGATTCCGCTATTATGGAAGCTATAGGCCATACTGGCGAGAGTCCTGAAGGCCGGTTTGCACCGGTGACTTTTTATTTCAGCGGCCCCACAACTGACGTTTTTATTTTAAAACAAGCCTATGATTTAATGCAGAAAAAATTAGATGAACTGTGGCAAAAACGGGCGAATGATTTGCCATTTAATTGTCCTTATAAGGCTTTGATTGCAGCCTCAATTATCGAAAAGGAGACTTCTTATCAACCTGAGAAGCCTAAAATTGCAGGAGTTATAGCTCGACGCTTGAAAATTGGTATGATGTTACAGGTAGACCCTGCAGTTATTTACGGATTAGGAGATAGATATAATGGAAAGTTAACTCCTGAGGACTTAACAAAAGATAGCGGTTATAATACTTATTTACACAAGGATTTGCCGCCAACGCCAATTGCTATGCCAAGTTTTGACTCAATTAATGCAGCTCTTCATCCGGCAGAAGGCACTGAGTTGTATTACGTTGCCAAAAATGATGGCACTGGTTCACATGAATTTTCTAAGACGTTGGGAGAGCAGAATGCGGCAATTAAAAAAAGCGTAGGGGCGACCGCCGATCGCCCGTGAAGTTATGAAACAATCTAATAGAGACAAATTAAATATGAAACGCGGTTTATTTATTACAGTTGAAGGAATCGAAGGCGCAGGCAAAAGTACTGCAGTTTCTTTTATTGCCAATTATTTGCGCAATTGCAATATTAGTTATGTCCTGACTCGTGAATTTGGCGGTACGGAAATCGCGGAGAAAATCCGCAATGTTCTTTTATCGCATCATGATGAAGTTATGTATATCGATACTGAATTATTACTGGCTTTTGCTGCACGCGCGCAGCATCTGCACGCTTTGATCAAGCCAAAATTGGCAGCTAATGTTTGGGTTTTATGCGATCGCTTTACCGATTCGAGCTACGCTTATCAAGGCGGTGGGCGGGGCATATCATCTGAAAGGATCGCAGTTATTGAAAATTGGGTACAAGGAACCTTGCGTCCTGATTTTACTATTTTGCTTGATGTTGAACCCACCTCGGCTTTCAAAAGAATTAAAAACAAACTTCTTGATCGGATTGAAATTGAGAAAATTAATTTTTTTGAAAAAGTCAGGGCATGTTATTTGCAACGGGCAAAAGATGAACCAAATCGCTTTCGTGTTGTAGATGCCAATAAAAATCGTGCGGAAGTTGAAGCTCAAGTCGAAAAAATTATGCAGGAAATTATTAATAAATAAAATGCAAATGAATGAAATTCAATCTTGGCAGAAAACGAAATGGCATTATCTTATACACCGTAAAAAAGAAAATCATTTGCCGCATGCTTTTCTTTTTACAGGCAATGAGGGCTTAGGCAAGTGGAACGTTGCTAATTTGTTTGCCAAATTGCTGCTATGTAGAAACACAAATAACGATAATTTAGAGTATCCATGCCAAAGCTGCAGCTCTTGCCAATTAATAAATGCTGGAACTCATCCGGATTTGTTGATTGTACAAAAGGGGGAAAAAGAGAAGGCAATCAGAGTCGATCAGATTCGGGAATTAATTGCAGAGCTTTATCAAACTTCATCGCAAGGCGGAGCTAAAATAGCTTTAATTAATGCCACAGACAACATGAATATCGCTGCCAGCAATGCCTTATTAAAAACTTTAGAAGAGCCACCGGCCGGTGTTTATATAATTTTAATCAGCGCAAATCCTGCTCTTCTGCCTGCGACAATCAGAAGCCGCTGTCAAACAATTAATTTTAAACCGCCAACTTCAAGCGAAGTTAAGGAGTGGCTGGTTAACAAAAATAACGTTGCTTTTAAAGATGAATACAGTTTAGATTTTTTAATGACATTAGCCGGATGCTCTCCTTTTAAAGTTTTAACCTTGTTACAAAATCGCGAAATGGAATTTCGCGACCGGATTTTTGCTGATTTTATCGACCTCATATACTCAAAGCAATCAGGAATTCCCGCTAGGCGCGCGCGCGATGAGCACGCGGAGCATACTTTTTACGTATGTGAGCAGTGCGAACGAGCGCGCAACAACGCGGAAAACCTGAGTGAGAAGAGTATAATGCGCAAAATACATTTTGTACATTTGGCTGAACTATACATGAGCGAAGACTTGACTCTTTTATTGCTTAATTTGACTGCATTTTTAACAGATATTTTAAAAGTAAAATTAAAAGCTAATGCTGATTATTTGTTTAGCCGGGATAAAATAAAAGAATTAAATTTATTAGCGGAGTTACTTAATGTACAGCAGTTATATCAAACGCTGGATAAAATTTTCAATGCTGGTAGATTATTAAGCGAAGGAATTAATCTTAATAAGCAACTATTGCTCGAAGGAATATTTAGCGGATTTTTAAAACCATGTTGATTGATTCTCATTGCCATTTAGATCGGTTAGATCTTACCAACTACAATGATGACTTATCTTTAGCTCTTTTGGCTGCGGAGAAAGTCAACGTTAAATATTTTTTATGCGCTGGAATTGACCTTGAAAATTCGCGCAAAATATTGGAGATTGCAAAAAAGTATAAAAATATTGTCACATCAGTCGGGTTGCATCCAACCGAAGAAAGTGAAAAAAAACCATCTGTTGAGGAATTGATTTCCTTGGCAGCGGACCAACTGGTAGTTGCTATCGGCGAAACTGGATTAGATTATTATCGTTGTGAGCATGATAAGATGGCGCAGGTATATCAACAAGACTTGTTTCGTGATCACATTCGCGCAGCCAATACAATTAAAAAGCCGCTTATAATTCATTCGCGCATGGCAAAGGAAAATCTTTTTGAAATTTTACGCGATGAAAATGCTGCAAATGTGGGGGGCGTTTTTCATTGTTTTACAGAAGATTGGCAAGTTGCCAAAATGGCTTTGGATATGAATTTCTATATTTCTTTTTCGGGAATTATTACTTTTAAGAATGCAGATGCATTGCGTGAGGTAGCAAAAAAAATACCAGCAGATAAAATTTTAATTGAAACTGATGCTCCATATTTAGCGCCAACGCCGTTTCGCGGCAAGCAGAATGAACCTGCGTTTCTTCCATATATTGCTGAAAAATTAGCTGCAATTAGAGGAGAAAGCGTCACTCAAATCGCAAAGCAAACTTCGCAGAACTTTTTTTCGTTGTTTAAAATAAAAAATCCATGAAAGTTTATCCTAACAAAATATTGCTCAGTTTATTAGCTCTTTTCGCAGGAGGCATTTTGCCTTTTGCTTTTGCTCCTTTTGGTGTGAGCATATTTGCGATCCTATCCCCTGCAATTTTATTATACGTTTGGATACATTCATCGCCAAAAGAAGCTTTTTTGCGCGGATTTCTTTTTGGCCTTGGTTTTTTTAGCATTGGCATTTACTGGGTTTACATCAGCATTTACGTATATGGGAATGCTTCTCTATTTTTGGCGATTTTTCTTACTTTTTTGCTGGTGATGCTGATGTCGCTATATATCGCTTTGCAGGGATATTTATTAAATAAAATATTTACCCGAAATACCTGGTACAAGTTTTTGCTCGCGTTTCCGTTTAGCTGGGTAATATTCGAATTGGTTCGGGGCTCTTTATTTGGCGGTTTCCCATGGCTTTATCTAGGATATAGCCAAATTGATACTTCGCTTCGCGGTTTTGCGCCGATTTTTGGAGTTTGGGGCGTGTCTTATTTTGTGGCTTTTTCAGCGGCGTGCATTGTTGGCTTATTTATTTTCAAAACAAGAAAGACGCAAACTTCTCTTATTGCCTCGTTACTATTTGTTTGGATTTTTGGCTGGTTGTTGACTTATGTTGACTGGACTTCACCTAGTGGCAAAGACATAAAAATAAGCCTGATTCAGGGAAATATTCGCCAGGAAGTTAAATGGCAAAGAAAACAGTTGTCCGGAATATTAAATCATTACCATGTATTGACGAAAAAAGTTTGGCGAAACAGTGAAATAATTATTTGGCCGGAAGCCGCAATTCCAGCTATTGCCGATGAAGTAAAACCTTATTTGAATAGATTGAATAAAGAGGCAAGAAAACATAAAACTGCTCTGATAACAGGCATTCCTCTCTCTGACAAGAATGAACATTATTATAATGGAATTATCGCGTTAGGTACCGGACATGGAGAATATTTTAAACGCCATTTAGTTCCGTTTGGCGAATATATTCCATTGCAGAAAATATTTAATATCTTTTTTAAGTGGTTTGCAATTCCGATGTCGAATTTCTCTGCCGGGTTTCGCATTCAGCCTGATTTTATAGCGTCAGGTATCGTACTTGCGCCTTTTATTTGCTATGAAATTGCCTATCCTTCTCTGGTTGTGGATTATATGCCGAAAGCTGGCCTTTTGGTTACTGTATCAGATGACAGTTGGTTTGACAGGTCTATCGCTTTAGCACAACAATTAGAAATTGCACGTATGAGGTCATTAGAAGTGGGGAGATATCAAGCCGTAACTTCAAACACTGGTTTTACGGCAATAATCGATGCTAGGGGCAGAGTGATCGCTGATGTTCCACCGTTTGATGAATATATTTTGACTGGGAGTGTTGTTCCCATGAGTGGCTCAACTCCTTTTGTCCATCTGATGCGCATTTTTAATTCTATATTTTAAGCGTAAGTCGTTCTGCCTCTTCGCTTATATGAGTTTCTTGTTCTTGCTCTTGGCTTTTTTCTTCGGGAGCTTTTTCAATTTTTATGGGTACTAGTGTTTCTTGAAGTGGTGTAGCTTTATAAGATGTGATGCTGATTTTTTCCCAGGGCTTTGGTAATTTTTGTTTCAACAAGCTAAAAAAACCCGTAAATTTTTCTTTCACATTTTTAGCGAGATCAAAAGCAATTTTACTTACAAATGGCGCAATATTTTGATTAGAGAATTTTACAATTTTTTTAATATTTTTTAAAAAGCCGGCAACTTGTTCAAAAATTTGCGCGGGATGACATAATGCCGCGACTGATATTACAATTGGAGTTAAAAAGGTTTTTATAATTGCATGGTTTACTTGTTCTGGTGTTATTGGCAGGCCGTAGTTAATTTTTTTAATTACTCCATTTATTAACCCTCTTAGCGCATTCAATCCTAAAAAGATAAATCCGATGAGGCATGCGATTGTCGCAACAGTGCTGGACGTAATTATATCGAAAGCTTTGGTAGGATTGATTACCAGTTGTATAAACCCTACAAATAAAGCTGCAATTGCGATGTTGATGAAAATGATGTATAAAACGCGGTCAAATTTACCCCATGATTCAAGCTCCGGCCATTTTGCTTCGCGGGCAATATGCAGATTTCTTGCAATAAATAACCGATTTTCGTTAAGTTCTTCATTCCACTTTTTGAAATTTCTTATCGTTTTATAGGGAAGAGTGGTTTTATTTTTTTTTAGCAAAAGCATGAGTTTTCTTTGCAGGTTTTTTATTGATTTGCAAATATCAAGCAAATCTTGCCGGCTAAAATCTTCTTCTGAAAGTAAGTTCAATCCCTTGATTTGATTTTGCAAACTATCAAAACTTTTTTTCAGTATAATTATTTGGTCCTGATCTTTTTTTTGAAAGAATTTCAGTTCATTGTGTAAAGATTGTTCTATGTTGTCGATATCATATTTTATGTTTTCAGCGAGAATAAAACGCCAAATGCTTTTGCTGGCTTTCATCACTCCTGTGTGATTTTTCAGCGTTATTGCTTCTGTGAATTTGAAAAGAAATTTAACAATAACTGGAATTTCCTCAGCCATTATGTCGCGAATTGAAAGGATTTTTTCAAATATAAAGTGCTTTCTATCTTCTATAGTTGGCAATTCAAAACTATCGAATTCATCTGGCAGGTAATATATTTGCTGCTCTAAAATAGGCTTTTGTTCGATTTCTTCATTGCGAATCTCCATAAAATTTTTAGGTAATTTATTAAACGCTGTCAGCATCTCGAAGGATTTCGGGTATTTTAGAGGATCCAATTCTTTAGTTATTTTAGAAAGGAAATTTTGTATATCTGTTAATGAAACCATATGGATTTTGTTTTTTTGGCTTATTGTGTCTCGTATCTAATTATAGGATAAATACATTAAGGTATTATGAATGAGAAAATTAATAGTTTTTTGTAAGTATTTGATTTTACTGTATTTTTTTATTGCATGTTTTTAGTGTTTTTTCTCCGTAAGGTACACGAATTCAGTAAAAGTTATTAGAATTTGTAAAATATATACTATAATTCAAGTAATTAATAATTATAAACTATATTTTTTTGAATTCTAAAAATAAAAATTCGGAGTAAAAAAATGGGTCTTAGTAGATTTTTTCAACAATTACGCCGACTACAAGAAAAAAAGCGGGTCTATAAAAACCAGTCAGTACAACCAGGGGAAAGCAGGGGTACTTTAAATGAAGATCCAAATTTCTTAGAGTATTTTCGATTGATGGCTGACCAAATAGCTATTTCGACAAATAATGAAGTAGCGATGCAATTAGTAAGTAGAGTAGATAGTCAAATTATCGCTGAATTGCAAATTAAAATACGTGGCCATTACACCGCCAGTGAAAAGATTGGTATCATGGTATTAGCCAATGCAAGTTGGTATAAATTAAAATCTGGCAAATTTGTAACAGACCTAAATGCTAATGTTATTTCTGTTCAGATTACAATTGGGAAAGATAATCTTAACGATTTAAAACAGTTTGTTGATTATGTTTTAGAGAATGTCAGGTTAGTAATCCCCGCCTCTTGTCATCGTTGTTAATGTGATATTTCTTACTTTACTTTGAAACAAGGCTTTTTGTAATATAACGATTTCTTTATTTCATGCTTATAAAAATATGATCGGAGCAGTTAGTAAAGAAGTTCAAGATGAAGTAGAAATACGTTTACGCGCACAGGTGAGCGATACATTTTCTATTCTATTTATAATGAATGGCGATGACTATGATAGGAATAGGAAAATAGTCAAATCTTTTTTTGAGTTGGCACGAAAACATCATATAAATAGTACTAATTATGAGATATCTAAAGATAAAGGTAGTTCATTTTTTGGCATCTCATTTGGTGACCTTGAGAGGGTTGCTAAGTTTGAGGATGTGCGAAATTTTTTAAATGAAATACCAGGTATCATTAAACAGGCCGGAAATTCAAATAGTCCAACACCGTTGGGATGTTAAGAAAGTTATATCTCGCAATTCTTGGTAACGCAATGTATGAGCGCTAAGGCCGGTAATCTTTGCAAATTTATCGATTTTCATTGGAGATAAAAAGAATAAATTTAAATTTGTGTAATGATTTTTCGATTTTTCAGTTCATCATGCAATTGTTCTGGTGATGAAAACTGAATGACATCCATGCCGAGTTGTTTTGCGGGCATAAGGTTTTCTGCTCGTTCATCAATAAATATGCAGTCTTTTGCAGTAAGATTGTTTCTTTCAAGGAGGATTTGATAAATTCGCAACTCTGGTTTGCAGGTTTTTTCTACGCCGGAAATGACAATGTCTTTAAAGTAACTTATGAAATTAAATGTTTGCGGAACAAACGGAAAGAAAGTTTCTTTCGCCCAATTGGTAAGCGCGTATAATGGATATTTTTGTTGATGCAAAGAATTTAAAATTGCTTTACTTCCAGGAATATCGCCGCGGACCATATCACGCCATTGTGAGTGCCAAAGAGTAATTGGTTCTTTGTGGTTTGGAAATTTTTCAATTAATTTATTAAGCACTTCAACATATGGAGTGCCGCGATCAGTTTCAGAATTTATTGACCAAATTCCAGTTTCGTCATAAAAGCGTTGAATTTTTTCATTGTCATTTGCAAAGTAATTGCGATAAACAACATTTGGGTCCCATTCGATAAGGACACCACCAAGGTCAAATATGATGTTTTGCATAGGTTTTTAGGAGTAATCAATTAATTTAGAAAGGTACATTTCATAATAGCACAAATTATTGAAAACATAATATATGTAAATCTTGGGTTTATGCCTCCATGCAAAAAACTNNGATGGCAAGATGCTTTTGTAATAGTGCTTCTCATCAAGCTATCTTATTCCAAAATCTTTAGGTCACCAGAAAAAATTTGATTTTTTGTTGTACGGTCGGTCAAGATTTTTGAGAAGGAGCTGAACTTGCTTGTGCAATATGCTCAAGTAAATGCGTTGCGAAATTTTTTAATTTATTTAGTTCATCTCCAGCAAGCACAAATAATATAGTTAGTAATTTATTCGTATTAGATGATGTATTCAGGCGGCTAATTTGTTCTTTTTCTAAGAGAGTCTCTAACGTTGCTTCATCTATACTAGGATTGGAAAATTGAAGACGAATGGTTAAAGAAGCAACATCTTTATCATCAGGAGAAGTTACCCTTGCTAGATTAGAGATACTCATTATTAATTGGTTGCCGGTTTCTTCACTAAGTCGATTAAAAATTTCTTCACATTGCCTAATGCTGTTCTCATATGAAGTTAATAAATCATGATATTTAAGTGATAATTTTCTATAATCAACCTTTTCTGTTATTTGGCTGTTTTCTTGAGCTATAAGTGTAGGCATCCCTTTGCTAATATCACTCTGTACTTGGATTTGAGGAGAACATTCCTTTGCTAAAAAAGCAAGCAACATTGTCGGACAATATTCTATACCTATACGTGAATAAAACAGATTGATTTTCACGAAGTTTTTTAAATCACCCACTCCCGCTAACCTTAATTCTGTTCGAGACAAAAAAGACTGGGTTTGTGAATAAAGATCAGTTATAAATTCATCAAACCTCATTGCTTCTTGTTGTTGTGCAAATAATGTTGAAGGTGCTGGGTTTCGAAAAGCCATTTTATATCTCCGGTTGTTTATTATTTTATTTTAATTATTTTGATTATTTTGAAAAAAATTAGCATTGAACTTATTTACATTAATTTACAAGCATTAGAATAATATTTTTTTTATTTTTTGTAAATGAAAGGTTATAATATTAAAAGGCTTAAATTCAATTAGTTGCAAAAAGAACGTTAGGTTTTATATAATCCTATATAATTTACGAGTATTTTAATAACAAGTGGCTTCAATTAAAAGTGCAGTTTCTAAAGCATTTTTGCCATCTGTTCCTGACACTTCCGGTTGTCTGCCATTGTCAATGGTATCGATAAAAGATCTAATTTCTTCCAACAATGCATCATTTTTTTCAAATGCGAACTCTTCTTTTAAATCGTTGGCATTAATGATGTTAAGAGTTTTTTCACCGAGATCTCCATTGAAGTAAGAATTTTTTCCTAGTAAGTTAATTTTACGTTCTACTTTAGGATCAACTCGGCTGGCTGATAAAAAAGCTAGACAATTATTTTCGAATTCTATTTCGGCATGAACGACATCTAAAGTTTGCGACAAAAGTGTTTTGCCTCGAGCAATAATTTTTTTAATTTTCGCTGAAATTAGATTTTGTACGAGGTCAATGTCGTGAATCATAAAATCTAAAACAACGCTTACATCATTGCCGCGAGTTTTGTAAGGGGCAAGGCGCCTGCATTCTATTGCAATAGGATTTTGTATTTTGCTTTTTATTGTCTTAAATACCGGATTAAAACGCTCGATATGACCAACTTGTAGAACGACATTATTTTCTTTTGCAATTTTGATTAATTCATCAGCCTCTATAACGCTCGTGGTAATTGGTTTTTCTAGTAAAACATGAATTTTATTTTGTAAGAATTTTTTAGCTATTGCATAATGTGATGGCGTCGAAGTTGCGATGCTTACGGCATTCACTTTGCCAAGAAGGTCATCGATGTTAGAAGTAAAATCAACATTGTATTCGTTTGCGATTTTTTCCCCGCGTTTTTCATCTGTATCGCAAACAGCAATTAATTCAGCATTTGATAATTGAGAATATTTTTGCGCGTGAAAATTACCGAGGTAGCCAACACCGACAACGGCACATTTTATTTTTTGCATGATTTTCTACTATTTTATTGTTTTTACAACTATATGGATTTTAATAAAATTTTTTATTGTGTGTTTGATGCTGAAAACGTTCTATTTTGAGATGATTTTTCGTCAAAAAATGATGAGAAAGCGTAGCCATACAGTTAGTATGTGAGCATTTCGAAGAGTTTTTGACGAAAAAGGGCTCAAAAGAGAACGTTTCCATGAGCTAGCTAAGGATGTTAGGCTTTTTCAAATTCGTCTTTCCCAACACCACATATAGGACACACCCAATCTGCCGGTAAATCTGCAAATGAGGTGCTTGGCGGAACTCCGTCATCCGGGTCGCCTTTTTCCGGGTCGTAAATATAACCGCAAACCATACATACGTATTTTTCCATCACTTTTACCTCTATTAGTTTATTTTTTTAAATTGAGTAATTTTAAGCTTTGTTATCGCAGCCTAATACAGCGACTATTTTATGGCGAACGACGTCTTTAATGGCAGCACGCGCTGGAGCTAAATATTTTCTCGGATCGAAATTACTTGGATCTTCAGCAAAACTTTTTCTTATCATTGCAGTCATCGCCAGGCGAATATCAGAATCGATATTGATTTTGCACACAGCCATTCTCGCAGCTTGACGGAGCATTTCTTCGGGTACGCCACGCGCTCCTGGCATTTTGCCGCCGTACTGGTTAATGATATTAACGTATTCAGGAAGAACAGATGAAGCACCATGCAAAACTATTGGAAAGTTGGGTAATC
>PLMI01000028.1:0-3423 GCA_003142435.1 Coxiellaceae bacterium
CTGCCTGCTTCTGCTGTTTTCGAGAGTTTCTACACTGCCAAGGCGTACAGTAGTAGAAAATCCTGTGTTCTCACTCACACCAACTTCAGCAGAAGTGGCGCCATTTTTCTTGGCTTTTTCTAAAACTAAAAGAGCAATCTTATTTAAATCATTTTGCTTTTTTGTTATGTCTTCCTGCCGATTTATTTTTTGATTTTGCATGTTTGTTTTTCACAGCCTGGTTTTGTGATGAAGATTTGGCTTTCGTTTTCTTTTTTGCAAAAGCAATATCCCATACTTGATCAATCCATTTAACCGGAATTATTTCCAAATTTTCGGTAATATTTTTTGTTAACTCTTTTAAGTCCTTGACGTTTTCATCGGGAATTATTACGGTTTTAATTCCGCCGCGAAGCGCCGCCAACAACTTTTCTTTGAGTCCCCCAATCGGCAAAACTTCACCGCGCAGCGTAATTTCTCCTGTCATCGCCACATCTGCCCGCACAGCTCTGCCTGTCAAAGCGGAAGCTAAAGCTGTACACATGCCAATGCCTGCGCTTGGCCCGTCTTTGGGAATTGCACCCTCAGGAAGATGCACGTGAATGTCGAATTTTTCATAAAAATCTTTGGCAATATTGAACTGTTTTGCTTTACTCCGAACCACGGTTAAAGCAGCCTGAATTGATTCTTGCATCACATCACCAAGCTGACCGGTATATATGGTTTTGCCTTTTCCGGGAACTATTGCAACCTCAATGCTTAATAAATCACCGCCCATTTCAGTCCAGGCAAGTCCATTTACTTCGCCAACCCGATCATAAGTTTCAGCCAAACCGAATCGATATACGCGAACGCCTAAATATTTTTCTAAATCGGCTTGATCAATGATAATTTTTTTCACTTCTTTTTTTGCCGCTTTAGCTTNNATTTTCTGTGCCTGTGACATCAAAATTCCTTTAACTACTTTGCGGCAAATTTTGGCGATTTCCCTCTCTAAATTGCGCACTCCTGCTTCGTGAGTATAGTAACGAATAATATCCTGAATAGCTGCACTAGTAATGCTCAATTCATCACTGCTTAAGCCATTTTCCTTTATCTGTTTTGAAATAAGGTATTTTATAGCAATATTTAATTTTTCATCTTCTGTGTATCCGGGTAATCGCAACACTTCCATTCTGTCGAGCAAGGGATAAGGAATATCAAATGAATTCGCTGTGGCAATAAACATCACGTCAGAAAGATCATAATCTACTTCTAAATAATGATCATTGAAAGCATTGTTCTGTTCTGGATCCAAAACTTCAAGCAATGCCGAGGAAGGATCGCCTCTGAAATCTGAGCTCATCTTGTCAACTTCGTCAAGCATGAACAAAGGGTTACGCACTTTAACTTTGGCAAGTTTTTGCAAAATTTTTCCGGGCATGGAACCAATATAAGTTCTTCGATGTCCGCGAATTTCAGCTTCATCACGAATTCCACCCAAAGATACGCGAACAAATTCTCTTCCTGTTGCTTTTGCTATTGACTGCCCCAAGGAAGTTTTGCCAACTCCCGGAGGCCCCACAAGGCATAAAATCGGGCCTTTAAGTTTCTCTACTCGCTGCCCTACTGCTAAATATTCCAAAATTCTCTCTTTTACTTTTTCCAATCCATAATGGTCTTCTTCTAAAATTGCTTCAGCTTTTGCTAAATCGTGATTTACTTTTGTTTTCTTATGCCACGGTAAATCCAGCAAGCAATCAAGGTAATTTCTGGAAACGGTAGCTTCAGCCGACATCGGTGGCATCATTTTCAATTTTTCAAATTCAGCCAATGCTTTTTCTTTTGCTTCGGGTGGTAACCCCGCTTCTTCAATGCGCTTTTTTAGCTTCTCCATTTCTGTCAAAACAGGCTGAATTCCCTCGTGCAAATCTTTAATTTCCTCTTGAATGGCTTTCATTTGCTCATTCAGATAATATTCACGCTGAACTTTATTAAGATGTCCTTGAACTCTTTTTTTCAACCGCTCTTGCACTTCTAAAATATCGTGTTCGCGGTCAAGAAAATGAATAACTTCCTCCAAGCGTGTTTTAGCATCCTGACAAGATAAAAGCTTTTGTTTTTCGACAACGTTTAGTGGCAAATGCGCAGCGATAGTATCGGCCAAACGCCCAGCGGAAGTCATATTGTGCAATGCCTGGACGATTTCTGCGGGAATTCTTGCATTTAGCTTAATAAACTCTTCGAATTTAGTTACGGCCAAACGAATTAATGCAACGTCTTCTTCGTTTTTGTTTTCGATTTCATTAAAGGAATCAATGTCGACTTTTAAAATTCCATCTTCTTCAAAAAACTTTTTGACTATACCTCGTGTCACTCCTTCAACTAAAACTTTAGAAGTCCCGTCAGGCAATTTCATAACCTGTAATATATTACCCACAGTGCCAACATCGTAAAAATCTTCAGCCTTTGGCTCTTCTACTTTGCCTTCTTTTTGCGACAGCAGAAAAATTTGTTTAGACTGGCTTACACATTGATCTACTGCACGAACTGATTTTTCTCTACCGACAAATAAAGGCATAATCATGTTTGGATAAATCACTATATCACGTAATGGTAATACCGCTAGAATGGAATCTTGAAGAACTATTGTTTTTTTAGACATATTTATATTTTATATATTTGCCGATTTGTTTTTTTTGATTGCCCGTTTGCCAACTTTGTTTTTCGCTTTCACTTTGCTTAATAATTTTTCTTTATGACCGTCATCGAAAACCAAAACAGGTCTTGACTCACCTCTTATCGACCCCATATCTACGATAACAGTTTTCAAGTTTTTCTCTGAAGGCAATTTATACATCGTCTCAAGTAAAACATGCTCTAAAATAGAGCGCAAACCTCGAGCTCCCGCTTTTTTCAGGATTGCTTTTTTTGCTATTTCCCCAAGAGCGCCTTTCTCGAATTCTATTGTTACATTTTCCATAGCAAACAATTTTTTGTATTGTTTTACTAAAGCATTTTTCGGCTCTTGCAATACCGTGATCAGCGCATCTTCATCGAGTTCCTCTAAAACGGCGATCACCGGCAATCGCCCAACGAATTCTGGAATCAACCCATATTTGATTAAATCTTCCGGCTCGACCTGGCGCAACATCTCGCTCAAAGCTCTAGCATCGTTCTTGCTCTTAATTTCAGCAGAAAAACCGATGCTGGTTTTTTCTGTGCGCATTTGAATAACTTTGTCTAAACCATCAAAAGCTCCGCCGCAAATAAATAAAATGTTTTTAGTATTGATTTGCAAATATTCCTGCTGGGGGTGTTTTCGTCCTCCTTGTGGCGGCACATGGGCAATAGTTCCCTCGATCATTTTCAAAAGCGCCTGCTGCACTCCTTCGCCTGAAACATCTCGCGTAATAGAAGGGCTATCACTTTTACGCGATATTTTATCTATTTCGTCAATATAAA
>PLMI01000028.1:3467-8961 GCA_003142435.1 Coxiellaceae bacterium
CAATAAGTAAAATATTGCTTTTTCCTAATTCAACATCTGCAAAAATATCTTCTTTTTTGCCATGAGATGAAAGAAGGCGTTTATAATGATTATAAACAGCAACGCTCAAAGCTTTTTTCGGATATTCCTGGCCAACAACATAATCATTGAGAAGTTTATGAATTTCCTCAGGGATTGGCAATTTCGCCTCATCCGAATCGATTTTTATTTCTGCTTGTGACTCCAATAAAATTTCATTGCACAAATCCACGCATTCTTCGCAAATATAAACTGAAGGCCCCGCAATTAATTTTTTTACTTCGTCTCTGGTCTTACCACAAAATGAGCACCTAACTTCTTTTTCAATTTCTGACATTTGTTCACTCTTTTTTTATTAAATTTATCCGCCAAAAGATTATAAAGATTATGGGGATTCCTTTTAGTTATTTCAATGGAGTACAGTATATAACCAAGTTGAGAAAATTAGCATAAAATAGCTAACATATTGATTATACTAATATTTTTTATTACATGAATTTCTTAGATAGCATCAGTATGATGGCCTTTCGCACCACCTAAAACAACTGCACCTTCATCAACAGATGGTGCAGTAAGTTTAGTTTCTTCATGTCGTTGTTCTCTGTGTACGAAAAAACCGCTACTATTTCTCCAATACGTCTGTAATGGAGTTTCATCCTCTCTTTTTCCAAAAACTGGCTCTAATGCCTTTCCGGATAACCCACCAGTGCCCTTAGATAAAAGCTCAGGAGATTTTTCCTCTTCTTTCATCGGCGGTGTTTTTGCACTTTTCTCTTCTTCACCCTTCAGTACTTTTTTTCCTACCTCTTCTACAATTGGCGTCACTGCGCTTATGGCCTGCTCTGCCAAACTTTTAACTTCCTGTGCTTTTGTTATTCCAACGCCAACAGCACTTGCACCAGCTCCGGCAACTGGCGAGAAGAATTTAATACTACCAACTACCGCATCTTTCACTAGCAAAGCAAGTCCTTTCAGACCTCTTTTAACCTGGGAGCTCGTAATTGGAATATCATCTTCGCTTCTGCTACGCATTCTATTTTTGATAAACTTTAATGCACCTAAGCCAACCAAACAACTAGAACCAATTGCTAAACCTGCAATACCAGATATAGCATAAACGAATGACGGAAGAACCAATTCCCAATTAAGTGCAAATCCTAAACCTGAAACAGCAGCTAGTCCAAAACCTGCAGTTGCGCCAATTTTCATTGGTGTTTTTATTTTCCCTAAAATTGTCGCATATTTTGGTTTATTAGTTGGCGTTCCTATCGTTTTCCATCTGTGATCATGGACTTCTAACACTGATGATCTCAATTTGTCTACAGCAATTAACCTGCTAGTTAACTGTTGCGCTAATTTCATCTTTTCAGGAGAACCTTCAGGAGAACCTTCATAAGTATAAGGGAGTTCTTTTAACTTTTTCTGAATTAACTTTTTAAGTGTAGTAAGAATGCCAATAGCTTTTACAGTATTCCATTTGCGGTCCGCAGGATTAGCATCCTTAATATCTCTGAGAATGAAATCTAAAGCTTCCTTTCGTTTTAGAGGCAGTTCATTTAGGAGGTCATTTAAAATTTTATCTTTCTTCAATATTTTTTCAATAACTTTCCGAGATAGCAGGAATTCATCATAATTTTTTTCCAGAGCAAATCCCATTAAGCTATATTGATCTTTTGCAGATTTCTTAGCCGCCTTTTCATAGTAATCTACATGTTTTTTTACAGCATCCCCTAGAGCATTTACAGCACCTGTTAAATCGAATATATCCTCATTTTCTGTTACAACATCAGACTTGTTTATACTCGGTAACATAAAAATATTCCTCAATCAGCTTAATGCTCATTGTGTCAATGATAAAATAAAGCAAATAAATTCGTTAGCTTACCAATATAAATATTAACACAAAAAATCATATATTACATTTAATGGCTTCCTAAAGACATTTTGCCAACAACACGCAAGCAAATCGTAAATGCTATGGCGGATTTCGCCATGAAGTTTCATTAATCAATAATTTTAAAAATCTTCTTAACAAACTCCTGTATTTATATATAATGTAAAAAATATGCTGATATATCCAAATATTAATCCTATCGCAATTCAAATTAGCCTTAAAATTTATTGGTATTTAGATTAGCCCCAGTGAAACAAAATAAATTACAATTAATTTATTATTTACTGAGAGAAGGTTTTTTTATATTATTTATTTTTATTTTTTGCATTCAAGTTTTTGCATCTAATCAAAATTCATCTTTAAATTTACCTCAAGAAATAGGTCAAATGATAATGATAGGTTTCAACGGTAATAGTATCCATGAAGGTGACCCGATTTTTAAGGACATTATGGCAGAGCGTATTGGAGGAGTAGTTTTATTTGACTACAACTACCTCAATAAAAAGTTCGACAATAATATAAAAGATCCACAACAGTTGGCGAAATTAACGCAACAAATTCAAAATTACAATAAACAAAGTGCAACTATAAATCACACTGATTTTTTACCATTATTGATAGGCATTGATTATGAAGGCGGTGAACGTGGAACCAGGCTACAACCGCGTCATGGTTTTCCAGAAACTTATAATGCACAATATCTAGGATCACATCCAATTGAGGTGACCAAAAAACAAGCCGCAATAATGACAGCCATTTTAAAAAATTCTGGGATAAATTTAACTTTTGGTCCTGATGTGGATTTGAACACTAATCCAAATAATCCAGTAATTGGCAGATTAGGAAGAAGTTTTTCATCTAACCCAAACGAAGTTGTAAAATATGCAAAAGCTTTTACTAATACTTATCATGCACAACAAATTTTATGCGCTTACAAACACTTTCCTGGCCATGGCAGTTCAACAGAAGATAGTCATCTTGGATTTGTTGACATAACCAAGACTTGGAACCCAATAGAACTTGCCCCTTATATAAATCTTCTTAATAGTGAAAATAGTTGTAATTTTGTAATGGTTGGGCATATCATTAATCACAATCTCGACGAAAACGATTATCCCGCTACACTTTCTTACAAAATCATTCACGATCTTCTTCGTAAACAACTAAAATTTAGCGGTATTGTTATAACTGATGATTTACAAATGGGTGCCATTATAAAAACGTATGGACTTAAAACGACAGTAAGAGACACAATACTCGCTGGAGCTGATATTTTATTATTTGCAAACCAGTTGGATTACGACCCTGAAATAGCAAAGAAAACAATAAATATAGTTATGGAAATGATTGCAGATGGGACTATCACGCGCACACGCATTGATGAATCATACAACAGAATCATGGCTATAAAACAAAACATTCATTAGTTACTAATACCGCTTAACAAAATATTGTATTTATATATAATACAAAAATCATGTTAATTCATCCAAACATCAATCCCATTGCAGTCCAAATCGGTCCACTAAAAATCTATTGGTACGGAATAATGTATGTCATAGGATTTGCAATCGCCTGGATTCTTGCCAATTATAGAGCCAAGCATGCCGCAAATTCACTCACGGCACATCAAATTAGTGATCTTATTTTCTATGCTGCAATTGGTGTAATATTAGGAGGCAGATTAGGATATATTTTATTTTATGACTTCTCAGATTTAATCAACAATCCAACTTTTATTTATAAAGTTTGGGAAGGCGGCATGGCATTTCATGGCGGTGTAATAGGCGTAATTATCGCTATGTATTTCTTTGCCAAAAAAAACAAAAAAAGTTTTTTACAAGTCGCTGATTTTGTTTGTCCTTTGATACCAATCGGACTAATGCTTGGCAGGATTGGCAATTTTATCAATGGCGAACTTTGGGGCAGAATAACAACTGTACCATGGGGCATGATTTTTCCGGCAACCGGGATCTTACCAAGACATCCATCACAAATATATGAAGCACTTCTCGAAGGTCTTTTGTTATTTATATTTTTGTGGATTTATTCAGAAAAACCAAGAAAACCTGGAAATGTATCTGCCTGGTTTTTAATAGGCTATGGCATCGCCAGAATTATTTGTGAATTCTTCCGCGAACCAGATGTACAAATTGGATTTATTGGCCATTGGTTTACCGAGGGACAATTGCTGTCGTTTCCGATGATTCTGCTCGGTATTTACCTTCTAATGAAAAAAACTGATAAAAATGCTATTATGAACTAATGTATTTTGGATTATAAAACTTAAGGAGAAATATATATGGCTACAACCTCAACTTTCAAAAAAGAACTAATAACTATGCTCAATGAAGCTTTAAAACTTGAGCACGCTGCAAGAATCCAATATTTATCTCATGCAGAAACAATAAAAGGCATAAATGCCGAACCTATAATCGCCCGCCTTAAAGAAATTGCCAGCGATGAAAAAAATCATGAAGATAAATTTCGTAAAATGTTATCTTTTCTTGATGGCGTACCAACTATGGATCTTGCTAAAACCCATGAAGCAAAAGGAATCGAGCCAATTCTAAAAATCAATTTAAAAACTGAAAAGGAAGCTATCGATTTCTACGAACAAATATATCAAAAAATTTGTGCTCACAAAGGAGAGTTGCAATATCTTTATGAAACTTTAGAACATGAATTGCGTCATGTGATTTTAGATGAACAAGAACATGTTCAAGAATTAGAAGTTCTTCTGGGCGAGTAAAAATAAAATGGTTGTCATCTTCGAGTGATTTTGTCGACGTAAGCAATAATTAATAATAGACTGATTTTTTTGCTTTAAACACATGGGACATTTTACTCACAATTGAGCAACCGGAATTGTTTACAAATCTAGCTCTAAAGTTCGTTCAAAAACATGGCTAAATAACACGCAGCCATTTTTTATTAAACTCTAATTTATCAAAAACATATCTTAACGGTAAAATACAACTTTTACACAGTTATATTTTTGCCATCACCCTCTATAACCCTTTGTTATTTATATCATTTTCAAACGCCAAAATCGGAAAAATTTTTATTTAAAATTTAAGAATTTCTTAAGATTGGGGTGCTATTATATTTAGATAAATATATGAATACTCCATTTGAAAACATAGCAGATCAAGCGAAACTCTACGCATTGTCTTATATCAAATTTCATAGCAATAAACCGGAAAACATTAGACGAACTGCAATAATAAATATTATGCGCAGTTTTACTAACCCTAATCTCCATTTAATGTCTGTGGAAGCAAATGTTGGTCTCCCTGATTTATCACAAAGGCCAAGAGATCAACTTGTTTTGGTAAAAAAGCTGGATACAGTACCTAGTGAAATATATATTTATGGAAGAAAACTAATGGGTGAGAGGCAATACACAAAACTTGATGAAAGCAAATGTAATGGAGTTTTTTTTCCAGATAGCGTATATAGCGTAGGGAGTGAAATAGTAATAAATATTGATTATATACCACGAGCTTTATACGATGAAATCATATTAAAACAAGGTTACCTCTGTTTAAACTTTATAGTAACCTCAACTCGACATAAGGG
>PLMI01000043.1 GCA_003142435.1 Coxiellaceae bacterium
GCAGTCATCGCCAGGCGAATATCAGAATCGATATTGATTTTGCACACAGCCATTCTCGCAGCTTGACGGAGCATTTCTTCGGGTACGCCACGCGCTCCCGGCATTTTGCCGCCGTATTGGTTAATTATATTAACGTATTCGGGAATAACCGATGAAGCGCCGTGTAAAACTATTGGAAAGTTTGGTAATCTCTTGCCAACTTCCTCTAAAATATCAATGCGTAATTTTGGTTCGCCTTTGAATTTATATGCGCCATGGCTTGTGCCAATTGCAATTGCCAGCGAGTCAACACCTGTTTTGTTAACGAATTCTTCGACTTCGCCAGGATCTGTATAAAAAGCTTCATGTTCAGCCACTTTAACTTCATCTTCAACCCCAGAAAGCCTGCCTAATTCAGCTTCAACGGTGACATTGCGCGGATGAGCATATTCTACGACTTTGCGAGTTACAGCAATGTTGTCTTCGAAAGATAAGTGTGAGCCGTCGATCATAACAGAAGTAAAACCACCATCGATACATGATTTACAGAGTTCAAAAGTATCGCCGTGATCTAAGTGCAAACAAATTGGCAGCTTTGTTTCAATAAGGGCTGCTTCTACGAGTTTCATAAGATAGGTGTGATTGGCGTATTTTCTTGCGCCTGATGAAACTTGCAAAATCAAAGGCGCGTTTACCTCTACTGCGGCTTCTGTAATTCCTTGCACAATTTCCATGTTATTGACGTTAAAAGCTCCAATTGCATAGCCACCGGCATAAGCTTTTTTGAACATTTCTCTAGTGTTTACTAATGGCATTTTTTTCTCCAGATAAAAGTTAATGATTACATAGAAGTTGGATTAATGTACGTAGGCGCATTTTCCGGTGATTTTCCTTTGACTACAGTATGATAATATTCATAAGTCATGGCGTCACCATCTTTTATTTTTTTAGCACCTTCTAAAATTCCGATAAATAAAGTGTGTGTGCCAACATCTAATTGCTGCACTACCGAAGCCTCCATTATGACGAGTGAATGATCTAAAATCAATGGACAGCCTGTCAAATCTGTAGCGTAATTGACATTGCAGAATTTATCACACTCTCTTCCGCAGCGAAAACCAAATGTGCCAATGAACTTCATTGGCGTGTCTTTCTCCAAAATTGCAGCGGAAAAAACGTTGCTTTTTTGAATCAACTCGTGAGTATAAGTTTTTTTTGATAAACAAATTGCTATTTTTATTGGGGAATTTGTCACTTGAAATAAAGTAGTTGCAATTTGCCCGTTGAGTTGGTTTTCCCATTTGGTAGTAATAACGTACATTCCATATTGGATTTTGTGGAGGCTTTTTGCGTCAATTTTCGTAATTTTTGTTTTATCATTCATTTTATTTTGCCAAATGTTTTTGCAAAGCTTTTGCAACTTCGATTCCTAAATTACGGCATTTTTCCAGGTCTTCTCCAGTTGGCACGTATTTTACTTTGATACTTTCGGAAACCGGTTCAACTTTCATTTCCTGCAAATCTTTTTCTAAGATTTTTATCGATTCTGCTCCCCACCCATAAGATCCGAAAACCTGACCAACTAAATTTTGAGGTTTTAGCCCTTTTAAATAGCACAGAATATCTGCGATTTCAGGCAATACTTGCTGGTTCAGAGTTGAGCTGCCGACTAAAAGAGCGCCGGCGTCCATAAGTTCTGTGATAACGTCGCTGCGGTGAACTTTTGTTGCTGGAGTTAACTTGGTTTTTATTCCATTTTGGGTAAGCCCTTCAGCTATTGTTTTTGCCATAAGGGCGGTACTGCCCCACATTGATTCGTATAAAATTATAGCAGTTGGAGCATAAGCTTGCAGAGCCCATTTAGTCCAATTGCTTATCGCTTTAGCAACGTTATTTTTACCGCGCCAAATTGGGCCATGCGCTGTAGCTATTGTGTCGATTTCTAAATTTAAAGTTTGTAAATAATTTAGAAGTTTTGTCACAAGAGGGGAATAGGGCAGCAAAATATTGGCGAAGTATTTTTTCGCCTCGTATTCAATGAGGCAAGGATCGTATTGTTCTGCAAAAAGAAGATTGTCAGCAAGATGCATCCCAAATCCGTCCTGGCTGAAAAGAATTTTTTCTTTTGGGAAATAGGTAAACATGCTTTCCGGCCAGTGAAGCATTTTTGTTTCAATAAAGGTTAACGTAGTGTTTCCCAAAGTTAATGAGTCGCCAGTTTTCACTTCCGTAATTTCATAATCAAAATGAAAATGTTCCTTGAGCGTTTGAACGCCGGTAACTGAGGCAATAACTTTTTCTGGCTTAATTCTTTCTATCATTTCCGGAAGGCTTCCCGAATGATCCATTTCTGAATGGTTGGAAACTATATATTTTATTTTTAGGGGGTCAATAACTGAAGCAATTCGCGCCCACATTTCCTCAAAAAAAGGTTTTTTTACTGTGTCAATTAAAATTGGTTTTTCGCCTAAGATTAAATAAGCGTTGTAAGTCGAACCGTGTGTGGTTTGATAACCATGAAAATTGCTTAGTTCCCAGTCAATGACACCTACCCAGTAAACGTTTTCAGTAATTTTTATTGCTTTGAAATTGTTTAGATAAGAGCTCATAATTTTTTCCTTAAAAGATTACGGTGAATTATTTTTTACATGATAAATTATTCGCTTTATTAAGCAAATTTTTCGTCAAATTCTTTTTGCCAGGAATTTTTTATTGGTTTTTTGTAAGTATTTGATTTTACTGAAGTTTTTTATTACATGTNNAATGATTTTGTCGGGGATCTGGGTTCCCGCTGGCGTTGTTAAATAATTCATCGTGTATATATATTGGGCGACCGCGGATCGCCCCTACGATTAATATATCTATGTTTTTTCAACAAAAGAAAAGAATTACAGCGAGAATCAATTGGTATACTTCGTTAAAAAAAGGTATAATAAAAAATTGTTTTTTCATTTCGATTTGGAGTGTTTTGCTTTAAATTCAAATGAGAAAATATAAAATCATCAATTTATAATAAATTTTCTTATGCTCTTAAATTTCTAATAAGGTTTTTGTAAATGGGCACAAGGGAGGAGGATAACAAAAAATGAGTGTAGAAAAATCTCTTCAAGACGTTTTTTTAGGTTCCTTGAGTAAAAGTAGAACTCCAGTTTCAGTTTTTCTGATCAATGGAATTAAGTTACAAGGACTAATCGAAGCCTATGACAATTACGTATTGGTTTTACGAAATGTCGGCAGCCAAATGATATATAAACACGCTATTTCTACTGTTATGCCCGCAACTCAAGTTAACGTCACAAATAACTTTGCAGCAGAGAATAATTTCGTTGAAATAGAAGAATAATTTGCATAGTAGCTTATGGCCGAATTAGCCAAAGAAATTTCCGTTGTTGCAATCGAAGACGAATTGCAAAAATCCTATCTCGATTACGCAATGAGCGTAATTGTCGGTCGTGCATTGCCAGACGTTCGCGATGGTTTGAAGCCGGTGCATCGCCGAGTTCTTTTTGCTATGCGCGAATTAGGAAACGACTGGAATAAACCCTATAAAAAATCTGCCCGTATTGTCGGTGATGTAATTGGTAAATATCATCCTCACGGAGATACCGCTGTTTACGATACCATTGTGCGCATGGCTCAGTCATTTTCAATGCGTTATTGCCTTATCGACGGCCAGGGTAATTTTGGTTCTGTCGATGGCGACTCGCCGGCGGCAATGCGTTACACAGAAATAAGGCTTGCCAAAATTGCGCATAGTTTGCTTGTCGATTTAGATAAGGAAACAGTGGATTTTGCGCCAAATTACGATGAAACTGAACAAATTCCTGTAGTTTTACCGACGCGAGTACCGAATCTTCTCGTAAACGGATCTTCCGGAATAGCCGTTGGTATGGCTACCAATATCCCTCNNGGAGTTAAATGATTTATTGCGTTATATACCGGGTCCGGATTTTCCAACAGCTGCGATTATCAATGGACGAGCCGGTATTGTAGAAGCATATCGCACCGGCCGCGGCCGTATTCACATTCGCTCTCGCGTTGAGATCGAAACGGACGAGGACAACGGTAAACAAGCCATAATAATTAAAGAATTACCATATCAAGTTAACAAAGCAAAACTTTTGGAGAAAATAGGCGAGCTGATTCGTGAAAAGCGTTTAGATGGCATTACTGCCGTACGCGATGAGTCCGACAAAGATGGAATGCGCGTGGTTATTGAATTGCGTCGCGGTGAAATTGCAGACGTAACTTTAAATAACCTTTTCATGAATACCCAAATGGAAGTTGTATTTGGCATTAATATGGTGGCACTCGATAATGGCCAGCCAAAACTTTTAAATTTAAAGCAACTGCTGGAATCATTTTTAGCGCATCGCCGCCAGGTTGTAATGCGCCGCAGCATTTTTGAGCTCAAACAGGCAAGGGCGAGAGCACATATATTGGAAGGTTTAGGGATTGCTTTAGCTAATATCGATGAAATGGTTGCTTTGATTAAAGCCTCCAAAACGCCAGCTGTTGCCAAAGAGAAAATGCTGGCCAGAACTTGGGACGTTGGGATGGTTAAAGCCTTGCTTGAACAAACTGATGCAGCAATTTCAAAGCCATTGGATTTAGATAAAAGTTTAGGTTTTTCTGAGGCTGGTTACCGCCTGTCTGATATTCAAGCACAAGCTATTTTGGAATTGCGATTACAACGCTTGACGGCGCTTGAGCAAGATAAAATAATCAATGAATATAAAGAATTGCTGGGCTTAATAAAACAATTGCTTGATATTATTGGAAAGCCAAATCTTTTATCTGAAGTTGTCCGCAATGAACTTATCGAGATAAAAAATGAGTTTGCAGATAAAAGGTTAACTGAAATTATTGAAGCTTCTCGTGATTTAACTCATGAAGACCTGATAACGCCAGAAGAAGTAGTTGTCACTTTGTCTCATGAGGGATATGCAAAAATTCAAGCAGTTTCTGATTATCAAGCGCAACGCCGCGGAGGCAAAGGAAAAGCGGCTACGAGCGTTAAAGAAGAAGACTTTATCGAGCATCTTTTTATCGCCAACACTCATGACACTATTTTGTGTTTTTCGAATCGCGGCAAAGTCTATTGGCTTAAAGTTTATTTATTGCCACAAGGAAGTAGAATTGCTCGCGGTAAACCTTTAGTAAACCTTTTGCCGCTTGAGGAAGGAGAACGAATTAGCACAATTTTGCCTGTTCGCGAATATTCTGAAAACAATTTTGTTTTTATGGCAACGTCCAAAGGCATTGTGAAAAAAGTGTCCTTAGATAATTTTTCTAATCCTAGAGCAAATGGCATTATCGCAGTTGATTTAAAAGAAGATGATTACCTGGTTGACGTTGCTTTGACTGACGGCAATTGTGATGTGATGATGTTTAGCGATGCCGGAAAAGTAATTCGTTTTGCGGAAAATCAAGTTCGTTCTATGGGACGAGTTGCAATGGGAGTGCGAGGTATAAAACTTAAATCAGGGCAGAAAGTTATTTCTCTTGCTGTAATTAAAAACAATGAGGGCGCAATTCTAACCGCTACAGCAAATGGTTATGGCAAAAGAACTGATGTTGGCAATTACCCAATTGTAAATCGCGGAGCCCAGGGAGTTGTTTCAATTCAGGTAACGCCGCGAAATGGTGAGGTTGTAAAGGCTTTGCATGTCGTAGATGGTGATGAAATTATGTTGATAAGCGACCAGGGCACTTTGGTGCGAACACGAGTTGATGAGATTTCCGTTGTTGGACGCAATACTCAAGGTGTGCATTTGATTAATTTGCATGAGGGCGAAAAGCTTGTTGGTTTGCAACGAGTTGCTGAAACTGAACCAGCTGAAAGTATTGGTAATTGATTTTTTGTAGGTATGAAATTTAATTTATGATTCAATCTCCATCAGTTAAAAATAAACCTATTCCCGTTATTGCCATAGATGGGCCCACGGCTTCAGGTAAAGGAACAATAGGCAGAAAATTAGCCAAACAGCTTGGCTGGAATTTCCTAGATAGCGGAGCAATTTACCGTGTGTTAGCGCTGTCAGCTTTAAATCAAAACGTACAAGCAAATGATCAAGAAACTATAATGTCGATTGCATCTACTTTAGATATTGAATTTGTTTTTGATGGCACCGAAAAAGTTATTTCTTCCGGATTTGATGTCACTAATGCCATTAGGCAAGAAGGATGCGGTGTTTTTGCCTCTCAAGTTGCAGTTTTGCCTAAAGTTCGCGAAGCCTTATTAGAATGCCAGAAACACTTTCGGATTTCCCCGGGTTTAGTTGCAGACGGCCGGGATATGGGAACTTTAGTTTTTCCTGATGCCATTTTGAAAGTTTTTTTGGTTGCAAGCGTGTCTGAACGCGCCAAAAGGCGTTTTCAGCAGTTGCAAGAGAAAGGCATAAGTGCTAATCTGCACGATGTCGAATTAGATTTAGTAGAAAGAGATGCAAGGGATGAAAAGAGGCTAATAGCTCCTTTAAAGCCTGCGGGAGATGCAGTCATAATCGATACGACAAATTTAAATATAGACGAAGTAGTTAAGAAAATTATTTCACTATACAAAATTTAAAAAAGATTTTTGATTATTTTTTTTATTTGGTGCTTTCTTTAACAATGGATTTATGTTGTTAAAGGAGGCGTTTCGTTAACCTTATGTGCTTGTTATTTTAAGCACTTTTTTTTGTACTTAGAGTATGGCCGATAATAAAAGTTTTGCAGAGTTGTTTCAGGAAAAAACAGAAGCAACGAAATTGGTTCCAGGATCCGTTATTAATGCAGAAGTGGTTGAAGTTGGATCAGATTACGTAGTATTAAATGCTCGTCTTAAATCAGAAGTTCGTGTTCCAAAAGATGAATTTCGTGACATTGAAAATGAAGTTGACGTTAAAGTTGGAGATATAGTCGAAGTTGTTTTAGAAAGTGTTGAAAACGGCTATGGAAAAACAGTTCTTTCCCGAGCTAAAGCTGCACGCGTTAAAACATTGTTACAATTAGAAGAAGCTGTCGCAAGTAATGAAAGCGTTTGGGGAACAATTACAGAACGCGTCCGTGGCGGATTTACTGTTGAAGTAGGAAAAGTAAAAGCATTTTTACCTGCTTCTTTATTGGATACTAAACAAGTTAGAGATCCAACCCCATATATCACTGGAAAACCAGAAAAGTTCAAAGTTATAAAAATTGATAAGCAGAATAACAACAACGTTGTTTTATCTCGCAAAGCTGTTGTCGAAGAAGAAAGCGGTGCTGAACGTGCTGCTATTTTAGGTACATTAAAAGAAGGCGATGAAGTTAAGGGCGTAGTGAAAAATATTACTGATTACGGTGTATTTATTGATCTTGGAGGGGTCGATGGCTTATTGCACATTACAGACATGTCATGGAAAAGAATTCGCCATCCGAGCGAGATTCTTTCAGTAGGCCAGGAAGTTAACGTGGTAATCCTTAAATTTGATCCAGAGAAGAAGCGTGTATCATTGGGATTAAAACAGCTTGGTGAAGATCCGTGGTCGGGTATTGACCGCCGTTACCCGGTTGGCTCACGGCTTTTTGGCAAAGTTACCAATATCGCCGATTATGGTTGTTTTGTAGAGATTGAACCTGGCATTGAAGGCTTGGTGCATATGTCAGAAATGGATTGGACGAATAAAAACGTCAATCCAGCAAAGATGGTGTCAGTTGGCCAGGAAGTTGAAGTTATGGTTTTAGAAATTGATGCTTCACGCCGTAGAATTTCTTTGGGCATGAAACAATGCCATCCAAATCCATGGCAAGAATTTGCAGCACAACATCATAAGGATGAAAAAATTACAGGTAAAATTAAATCTATTACTGATTTTGGTATCTTTTTAGGGTTAACAGGAAATATCGATGGTTTAGTGCATTTATCTGATTTGTCGTGGACCGAACCTGGCGAAAAAGCGATTAGAAACTATAAAAAAGGCCAAGACGTTGAGGCGGTCATTCTTGCTATTGATCCTGAAAGAGAGCGTATTTCACTTGGCATCAAGCAACTCGAGTCGGATATTTATGGCGAATATCTAGCCAAAAATCCGAAGGGCACTGTTGTTACAGGTAAAGTTACCGAAGTTACAGCAAAAAGTGCCTTAGTTGATTTAGGCGGAGACATAGTTGGAAAGATTCGTGTTTCAGAAGCGAGCAAAGACAACATAAAAGAAATAAGCGAATTTTTAGCAGTGGGTGATGAAATAGAAGCCAAGGTTATTGGTTTTGATAAAAAGAGCAGAAATATAAACTTATCGATTAAGGAATTGCAAGATGAAATTCAATCGGAAGCAGCTCCGTCTGCGAGTTTAGGGGATTTGCTAAAGGAGCAGATGGAAAAAGAAGATTAGACTTCATTTAAAACCTGCGTCTTTTAACTTACTGCTGCGTTGCACGCGCGTTCGCCATGCTCATTTACTTAAATGTAAACCGCGCTGGCTCACTTCACGTGCGCCTTGCATTAAGTTAAAATACTTGATTTTAAAAGAAGTCTAGCAATACCCGGGGTCGTAGCGTGTTTTGTGAGGCGCAACCCCAGGTGAAAGGAGATCGTAAAATTTAAGCTCTGTAATAGCGAAACAAATTAGATTTTTGCGAAAATTTGTATGTTATTGATTTTATTGGTTATTTTTCTAATATGTTTTTGTTTCGCAAAAAGTCTTTTATGCCGAATTCTGTTAAAAATATATTGAGGATGAACTAATGCGCGTCTTTTCATACGTGGTTTTACTTTTAATTATGGTGTTGGGTTTGATATTCGCCATTTTAAATTCAGCACAAGTTTCATTTAACTATTACCTTGGAGTAAAGCAGATTTCACTTTCACTTCTATTGGTTTTAACTCTTGGTGTAGGCATTATCATTGGTTTTATTTTTACCTTGATTTCTGTGATTAAACAAAAAAAGGAAAATTACAGGCTTAAAACACGAATCAAAGATATCGAAAAGGAACTTGAGAATTTGCGATCTATTCCAATAAAAGGAGAGTAGCTCAATGCTGCAGTTATTTTTGCTATTGCTTCCTATTGCAGCTTTGGCAGGTTGGTATTACGGGTATTCGCAAAAACGTGAAGTGCAAGAAAAAAATGAAGGCAATAACGTTTCGCCATTGCACGAAGATTATTTTTTAGGATTGAATTACCTTATTAACGAAGAACCCGACAAGGCAGTCGACGTTTTCATAAGAATGCTTGAAGTAAACAGTGATA